>JAIVYC010000059.1:0-5341 GCA_048635645.1 Sulfurovum sp.
CATTGCCAGAGAGTTGACTATAAAGTAGGTGAGTGAGCCTGCCGCCAGTATTGCGCTGATCAAGTAGATCATTAGCGTCACAGCGACTTCCACTGCAAGGAACAGCCCGGCTATCTTCCTCAGCTTCCCTTCTGTGAGCCCCCAGCTGTTTTTGAAAGAGCTGATCGCTCCTTCCTTGTCAAAGATAATAGCATGCACATAAAAGCATATTTTCACGAGCAGGAAAAGCCATATCAGGGTCAAACAAACTCCAGGCAGGAGGCCCAGGTTGCCTGGAAGGAACAAAAGGAAAAGGAAGAAAAGCGCTGGAAGAACAGCAAAGCTAATCACAAAAATGAGCAGGCCAGCTGCCAGGAGGGTCTTGTATTTCCTGGCAATAGCTTTTGCCACTTTTGGAATGGAGGCTCTTAGTATTTTTGCGTCATATATCAGCTTGGTAAGCAGCCCAATCATAAAGACAGTGAATAGCAGGGCGAACAAGGCAAATGCGAGCATTATGCCTATATTGTTTGTATCCACATTGCCGGCCCCATTGCAAAAAGAGGCAGAGGCCGCGCAGGCAAGGCGCTCTAAGGTCGCGTTTATTTCCGGCATCTCTATGGTATGATACCTTAGGAGTGTCAGTATTGCGGCCGGCAATTCGGATATTCGCTCCAGTATATAAGCGTTCACCAGGACAAGGACAAACGCTGGAGCAAAGATCACAGGGTTTGCCGCAAGAACATCCAGCCCGTCTTTCAGTGCCTTGATTATTATCGGTCTTCCCATTAGTAAAGGAGACTTATCTGTATCATTTAAATCTTTTGACTTATGGGCAAAAGCTCAGAAGTTCACTTTGACCCGTTCCCTGGACCTTTCTTCTATCTCAAAGTATTCCTTTGCTTTGAATCCAAAGCTCCTTGCTATCAGTTTTGAGGGAGCTCCCTCCAGGCTATTCCTGTATCTCAGGATCTCGCCATTATAGGATTGCCTTGCATGGGCTATTTTGTCCTCTATCCCTGAGAGCTCTTCCTGAAGTATCATGAAGTCCTTGCTTTCTTCAAGTCTTGGGTAGTTCTCTGACACTATAAATAGGGATCTCAGTGCCGCAGTTATCATGTTCTGGGCTTTTGCCTGCTCTTTGACCGTTTTTGCCTTTGCCATCTGTGCGCGTGCTTTCATGACCTCTATGAACACTTTTTTCTCGTGTTTTGCGTGTTTTTTCACTGCCTTGACCAGATCAGGCATAAGGTCATATCTCTTTTTCAATTCCATGTCCATCTGCGACCAGGCGCTGTCTATCCGGTTCCTTAGGACAACGAGTGAGTTGTAATAGTATACTATTCCTAAGATAAGAGCAACAGGGATCGCAACAAGATATTCAAACATTTTTTCCTCTATATAGACAAATGGATTGTTCTCTATTTAAAGCTATTTCTGAATACCGGCATCCTTGTCCATCAAAAATGGGATATCCGCTCTATCCAAGGATATGTTTGGTGATTTGGTATGATGAAACTTGAGACATTGATGAAAACCTGCGATGCCTTTGGGGGGGTAAGTTTCCAGAGCAGCCCGCTTGATGCCTGGCTTGTCAAGAGGGATATGTTCATTGGCGGAATTGACACATCCGGATTCACTGGGCGGTCGTCGCTTTCCTCCTGGCTTGCAGCAAGGGTCTGAGGACCCTTGCTTTTTCTTTTTTTTAAAGGCCAATTCGCCTTTTCTAAAAGTTTATATTTAGGTTTATCCTATTTACCTACTAATGCCTGACCTTACGCAGCAGATCGTTGATTATGTCAAGAGAAGAGGTCCTTCCACCCCGATAGAGGTTGCTATAGGCACCCGCCTTAATTCCCTTGTTGTTTCTGCCATACTTTCTGACAAAGGCATATACAGGCACTTGAACCGCTCGTGCATGCGCATAGGCTCCTCTCATATATATTTCACGCCTGAACAGAAAAGCAGGGCAAGGGTCAAGATATTCAATCTGCTTGAGGAGGATCAGAAGAGGGATCTAAAGGAGCTGGAGAGCAAAAAGGTCATTTTAGGCGGAGAGATCGATGAGCAGAAACTTCTTGAGTATGGAGATTTTCTTTCGGGGTTCACATTAGGGGACCAGAAGGCATGGCATTGGTTTGATATTAGTGGGGAAAAGGCCCTCAAGCTTTTGGAGTCAATGGTCAAGGTCTCCCCTCAGGTCAAGGCTTCTCCTCAGGACAAGGTCTCCCCTCAGGTCAAGGCTTCTCCTCAGACCAGGCCGGAAGAGCAGAAAGCTCCCAGTCCTGCGAGGAAAGCTCCTGCCTCTCGTGTGGGCAGGGTAAAAAAAAAGAGCAGGAAAAAGTCAGGGAAAAAGAGCCCGAAAAAGAAGGGAAAGAGCAGAAAGAAAAGGACTATGGTCAGCTGGTAAGGGATTGGATCTCTGAGCTTGGCGGCATAGTTGAAAGTTTCAAGGAAACATCCAAGGGTTCTGAATATGAGTTTATAGCTGTCCTGCCTAATGCTCTGAGCCGACAGAAGTACCTGATATTGGTGCTGGATTACCACAAGAAGAAGGTCGGGATCACTGACGTTTCAAGGGCCTTTGCACGGACTGTGCAGGAAAAGAGCCCTGTGATACTTGTCAGTGCCACTGGTTTTTCAAAGAGTGCGCGCAACTTCTGGAAGAAGGAATACAAGGACATAATCACTCTTGTTGACGGGCAGGAGCTGAAGCTTTCCAAAGAGTTTTGAGTTTCCCGGATGGTTTGATTGCAGGTTCTTGGTTTTGCTCTTGAGGTATTGGATGGTGTCTATTCTCCCAGAGAGGACACTCTCCTGCTTGCCAGGAACATCCCGCCAGGAAAAAGGGTGCTTGAGCTTGGATGCGGCTCAGGCCTTGCCTGTCTTTGCGCTGCAAAAAAGGCAGAGCATGTTCTGGGCATTGACATAAACCCTGCAGCGGTCAGGTGCTCCAGGGAAAACGCTAAGCAGAACCACATCCTGAACTGCGAGTTCAAAGAGAGCGATCTGTTCTCTGATGTCAAAGGAGAATTTGATGTTCTGCTTTTCAATGCCCCTTACCTTCCTAAAAAGGACAGATTTGACAATGGTCCTGAGGCTCTTGCCTGGTGCGGAGGGGAGACAGGGCGTGAGGTGATATCAAGGTTTGCAGATGAGTGCAGGGATTTCCTTGCGCCTAAAGGGACCATCGCGCTTATTGCAAGCTCTCTGACCGGTCTTGAACCGGTCCTTGAGCGTCTGAGGAAGAATGGCCTTTCCCCTTTTATCGCAGACAGGGAGAAGCTTGCCTTTGAGGAGTTGTATTGCATTCATGCGAAAAGGCGGGGGTAGGCTTGCCTGCACAGCCATGAGATTAGTTATAGGTTCTAGTTTACAAAAAAAAGGCCGTAATAAACAATTTGGGTATGGTTTGCCTCGGATTGCTCCAAGCAAGTCCTCACCTCGAAATTGCCTGGAGGATATCCAAGCAATCCTTAGCAGGTTCGTTCTGGCGCACTGATCTGGGACCAGCCACACCGAAACAAGTGCTGGTAAGGCCATTTTGCCCAAGTGAATTCGTTGAGGAATTTTCCTGGAACCATAACCATTTATTACGGCTCTATTACTATGGTCTTTGTTCTTTTTATACTTTTCTATCCTTCAGAATAGAACGATCCTTCAGGTTAAGGCCCTAACCATAGAGTAAAGCGCCGCTTATTACCAAAAGATAGGATAGTATCCATGCTGTGTTGCAAATGATGATGGCTTTCTCTTTATGGGATATGCCATAAAGGATCCAGATGGCTGCGGGTATGATAAAGGCGGTCCAGGAAACAAGCGAGATGCTTACGGCATTCTTCCCGATCCAGATCTTCAGGATCTGTGGGATGGTCAGGAGCGGGCCGATCACTGCTATGGGATATATGGCCTTATCCAGTGCTCTTTTCCATTTATCTGGATGCGGATACTTTTCAAGGTTCTGGTGGATCCTTTTTCTCTTATGCATGTGATGCAAGCCACTGTCTGATTTTACCATCCCCAATCTCTTGTCTATTCTTCTTTATAAATCTTCATATATTTTTATGGCTTGCCAAAGGAGGTCTTCTGACCCGCGCCCTCTTTATAAAGCCTAACCTTTAGAAACCTTTATATACCACTTATCCGACAAAGATAAGAAGATAACTAAATCCTTTCTTTTGGGATTATTAAATGACTGAGTAAAATGGCTGAAATTAAATGTCCGGAATGCGGGTCCACGAAGCTGTATAAGGATGAGCAGCATGCCGAGCTTGTGTGCAGGAAGTGCGGTGCTATTATCGAAGAGAAGATAGTGGATACTTCTCAGGAATGGCGCGCCTTTGACCATGAGCAGCGCGCCCAAAGGGAGAGGACAGGTTCTGCGATCACTCTTACAAAGCATGACAAGGGTCTTACCACGATGATAGGCCGCAGCGGTTATGCTGATCTATATTCTCTCGCCCCGAAAAAGAGGGCTGAGATCTATCGTTTGAGAAAGTGGCAGAAGATATCTGCTGCTGCCACTTTCTCAAACGATAGAAAGTGGCAGCAGCAGAAATCTTCAGACCCCGCCTCTAAAAATCATTTTCCCGAAAATTTTCACATCGCCTATCCAATCGAGGTTGCAGATAAAATCCATGGCACTATTGTATTGGGTGTCAAGGAGCAGGACCGCAATGTGGTTCAGAAGATCATGCGGCAGCTCCACCCAAGGAGGTTTTATGTTCGCAGATCAACACAGGAGCACCAAGGACACTACAAAACAGACCGGAGATAGACCCAAGATCCTATGGGATGATACAGGTATGAGGAGCACGTATGCCAATATTACAGAGGTGACGGGCAGCCGGGAGGAGATCAAAATTCTGTTTGGTGTAGAACAGGCTCGGCAGACAGGCCGGAATGAGGTTCGTGTCCAGCTCTCGAATCAAGTCGTGTTGAGACCGCTTATTGCGAAGCAAATAGCGATAGTGTTGAACAACATCGTACGGGACTATGAAGTGAGATTGGGTGCTCTTGTTTCGACGCCTTCTGCATCAATCGCATTGACGGTAGAGGAACTGAGCAAGCACATATTTGTATCCGGGACTGAGAGAGCTGTAGAAAAAGGTCTGGGACTTCTTCAGAGCGTGATGGAGCTGGATGTTGAAATTGGTTTTGAACGCTCTTTTAAAGTGCTTCAGAGAAAACTTCTCAATAATCGTTTCCTGCTGGCAATCAACCGACAAGATTTGGAAGATGAGTCAGACGAACATCTCACCGCAATCTGCAAGGCAATTGCTATGCCCGGCATCCTTTTTGATGCTTTCAAGCGATACCTGTGTGATGCCAACCATATCTATTTCGGTTTTGAGGACAATGG
>JAIVYC010000060.1:0-5214 GCA_048635645.1 Sulfurovum sp.
AATTAGCTTATTAATAATACGAAAAGCGTAATAAAAAATGAATATAACCTTCTCCTTATTTCCATTTGCAAGGTGTAGGAAAAGGGGGATATGTTTATTTTAAATGGATATTGTTATGTTGACCCAATATTTAGCTGAGAGTTGAGCTAAAGATCACAACCATGACCCTAAAACATTATCTAATTAACAAGCATTGACAAACACCCCGATTTTTAATTTCCTTCGATTTCTTTATTATTTATCTTTTTCTATTCCCATGTTTGTATTTATTTCAGCTTATTCAAAAACCCTTGAAAATTCATCTATGCGTTGTATAATAGTTTACATTGTCCTTATTTGAAAATTTCAAAGTAAATAGCAATTTTTTAAAGGACTTTATTGATCAGAATAAAGCTTGCCAAGGAGAACACTTATTTACCGTTTCTTCTACGACTTTACGGAGAATATCGGATGATTTTCCTGTTCAGGATGCAAACAACCTCCTAGACGCCCAGGTGGCAACCATCTCAAAAAGACTTGCAAAGCAGGGGTTGAAGCCCCCTTGTCAACTATTAGCGATAGATCCTAGTGATGTTCTTTACAGAGGTAAGTTTTCAAATCAGTGGACGCCATATGCATATACAGGTCAACAAACTCAATATAAACGAGCCTTTAAAGAGAATGTTTTGTATTCAGATCCCCTTCAAATGATTTGTGGTGTATTACCTTCCCCAATAAAGGGGAAAAAATCACCCCATAGCTCATTATCTTTATGGATTCAACAAGTTAAAAACCAAATATCACTCTCAAATTCCCTTCGTTGCCCAAGTAAACTTATTTTGGGCGATCGAGAGTTTTACAGTGGAGTAGGTAACGCATTCAGCTATTTAGGCTTTTGGGATGAAAGCCGTCCACCCTCTCAAAACCCGAGAATGGTTGTCCCAAAAAAAATCTGGAAAAATGCTTCTGCCAAAAAATGGGCGTATTTGCTTGATACTGGTAGTAAAATTATCGAACAAGATTCAATTGAACTAGATTACTATGATCAACCATTTTTGGGTGATTCTCTGTCAAGACTGCCTCAAAATCCTAAGGGTACTCGCTTTTATGTACCTATGGCTAAAGTTGCCGTTTTTGACAATTACCCCAATAGATATGAACGAAAAACGATGGATTGGGCCCATATTAAGGCAAACAAAATTAATGAACAACTCCGAATATTAAAAATCGAGTTAAAAGACTCAGAAATTGCATATTTACAATTTTTACGGAAAAATAAAAGAGATAGCATCAAAACCACTATCTATAACCCTTGATACCCTGGCAACAACGGCAAGAAACCTGCTCTATAAAACAAAAAAAAGAACCGTGTTCGTGACAGACGATAAAGAAAGACCCGTAGGGCTCATAACGCTGAAGACCATACTCTCACTCGCAGTGCTTAGGAGCAACCTGTATGCAAAAGACATAATGGAAAGACCGGTCACTATGATCGACGAAGATGAGGAATTGGAAAACGCGGCAAAAAGGATGGTCAAGACGGGTTTGAAGGAAACTGCGGTCGTCAAAGACGGAAAACTCACAGGAATAGTGGATGTAATAAATATGGTCCAAAAGATAGGAAGGAAAACGAACAAGAGCCTCATGGACATTGCAAGCAAAAACCCGGACTCAATAGACGTAAAGACACCGCTCCCGAAGATCATAGGAAAACTCAAAAAACACGCCACGCTCCCGGTCACAAAAGAGAAAAAGATAGTTGGGATCCTGACCAGAGCAGAGGTCGCCAGAAGAAGATTCCAAGCAAGAGACCTAAACTCATGCGTGACAGCTGACAGGATCATGAAAACACCGGTAATAAGCGTTGAAACGACCGATGACCTGGACCATGTGATAAAAATCATATTAGAGCACAAGGTACATGCGCTCCCTGTGGTCGAAAAAGAGGAACCCGCAGGAATAATAACAAGACTTGACATACTGAAAGAGAAACTGAGGTGAACCTAAATTGCAGAAAAATATCAAAGAAAGCACCAAAAACGTGTTTGACAGGAGCAAAATAACAGAATACAGTTCAAGGGACACATTCTCCCACGTAGCGTTCAGAGAAAAAGAACTGCTCACAGTAGCAACGAAAAAAGTGGTCACAATAAGCAAAACCACGACGATAAAGGAGGTCTCTGAACTGATGGCGACAAACAACATCAGAAGGATCCCCATAGTCGATGCAGGAACAAAAAAGCTCATAGGCATAGTAAGCGCACGAGACCTGCTAAGCTTCCTCGGCGGCGGAGAAAAAAGTCAACTGCTTAAAAAAGAGCAAATGGTGCAGGCAGTGAACGAATCAGTAAGGAAAATAATGGGTGAAAGGGTCAAACGCCTCTCATACGACAGGACGATCCCAGAAGCAGTTAAATTCTTCCTGCAGACAAAGGTCGGCGGGGCCCCAATAGTAGATAACGATGATGTAGTGCTTGGAATACTCAGCGAAAGAGACCTTGTGAAAACAATAGCCGGAAAGGTCACAGGAAAACTAGTGCGAGACTATATGACAAAGAAACCCATATGCGGGAGCATAGGGATGAAATTTGATGATGCATGCAAAATAATGCTAAGGAACGGGTTCAGAAGACTGCCGATAATCAAAGAAAAAGAGCTTGTAGGAATAGTGACCACAATGGACATGATAAAACTGATCTCCACAAGCAAAGTCTTTGAAAAAGACATAAGGATAGAAAAGATAATGACAAGACCTGTCATCACAGCCGAAAGGGACGCAGACCTTGGAGAGCTCGCAAAACAGATAGAAGACAAAGGCATCGGAGCATTCCCGATAGTTGAAAACAAGGAACTGGTCGGCATAATAACCGAAAGAGACATTCTCAAAGCAATATCATAGAGAGGAGGGTACATTGAAGATTCGAGAAATAATGTCTGAAAAGGTCATATCCATAGATAGGAACAGGTCGCTGAAAGATGCGACAGAGCTCATGCAAAAACACAAGATATCCCGTCTGATAGTGGTGAAAGACAAGAAACTCGCCGGCATCCTCACGTATAAGGACATGTCAAAGACGCTCGGATCCGCGAAGGAAAGGGTCAGCTCATCGCATCTGCATGTGTCAGGGTCGTTCACTGAAGAGCTGGTAACGACAAACCCGGACACAGACATCAAGACCGCCGCATCCCTGATGCTGAAACACAATATATCAGGGATCCCTCTGATCGAAGGGGGAGAGATCGCAGGAATAGTCACCAAGACAGACCTCATAAAGACGATAAAAAGCAAGAAACCAGTGAGAGACATCATGCTAAAGCCGATATGCGTAAGCCCAGACGACAGGATAATACATGCAAGAAAAATAATGCTCGACTATGACATAACGGTCCTGCCAGTCGTGAAAGAAAAACTCGTCGGCATGGTCTCAAGGAAAGAGCTGTCGATCGCAATGGACAACTTCAGGAGACACGTGCAGAAGAGATATCAGAACGCCAGGATAGAGAACGTGCTGGTATCAGACATAATGAAACCAGGGCCAAAAACAGCGACACCCAAGACAACCCTGGAAGAAGCAGCCAAAACAATGGCAGAAAACAAGGTATCAGGGCTTCCTGTGGAAGAAAACGACAAGTTAACGGGGATAATCACCAAAACAGACCTTATAACAACCATATAGGAAAAAGAAAGGTTTAAAAAGACGCAAACCCAAAATATGGATGACGTAGTAAAACTGCATAATAAAGGTTCGCTGATAATAGTATATATAATTCCAAACTCAAAAACGATCGAAATAACAGGACTTGACCCCTGGAGAAAGGCTCTAAAGGTCAAAGTAACTGAACCAGCAAAACAAAACAGAGCAAACAGACAGATAAAAAAGCTATTCTCGAACCTTTTTGAAGCAGAAGCAACGATAGTGTCCGGCGAAAAAAGCAATATAAAGAAGATATATGTGCCGCTTGCACCGGAAAAAACAAAAGAAAAATTAAAAAAATCAATCAAAAACCCTTAGAAAGACCAATCACACTCAATCCTGTTAAAAACCAAAGAGCCGCATGACAACGGCCGAATGATCCGATAAATAAATCCCTGAATACATGAAGGGAATAGAAAAGGATTGATGTCTACTTCTGTTAAAGGGTTTCCCAGATTGAAAAACAACAAAGGAGATGAACTAAAATGGGAAAAATTGCCATTACAACCGCAAAATATCTTATAGAGTGCAGATTCGAAGCACAAGGAACAGTAGAAAAACCAGATATCGTAGGTGCGATATTCGGACAGACAGAAGGACTGCTTGGAGAGGACCTTGAACTAAGAGAACTCCAAAGAACAGGCAGGATAGGAAGAATAGAGGTAAACGTACAGACCAGGAACGGAAAATCAGGAGGGACAATAGAGATCCCGAGCTCACTATCCAAAGAAGAGACCGCGCTGATAGCCGCAAGCCTTGAGACAATAGACAGGGTAGGCCCATGCGAGGCATCGCTCTCAGTGATCAAGTTCTCAGACGTGCGCTCATCAAAACGCAAGTTCATACTTGACAGGGCAAAACAGATACTCAGAAGCATGATAGACAGCTCAGAAACAGACTCCATAGAGATATCAGAACTTGTGAAAGAAGAGGTAAGAGTGGCAGAGGTCGTGGCATACGGACCGGAAAAACTGCCTGCAGGACCGACAATAGACCAAAGCGACGCGATAATCCTCGTGGAAGGGCGGGCAGATGTCATAAACCTCCTGAGAAACGGCATCAAGAACGTGATAGCAATAGAAGGAACATCAGTGCCAAGCTCAGTCGTCAAACTGTCAAAGGAAAAAACAGTGACCGCCTATGTTGACGGAGACAGAGGAGGGGACCTGATACTCAAGGAACTATTCTCTGTAGCAGAGATAGACTTTGTAGCAAAGGCACCCGACGGCAAGGAAGTAGAGGAACTGTCAAAGAAAGAACTCCTGAAGGGACTGAGAAGCAAAGTAGCGGCAGAACAGGTCAAACTAGACTTCGGAAGACAACAGGAAAGAAGATACCCACCGAGACCTGGCGCGCCGCAAAGGAGAGAAGGGATCCCAAGAAGGACCGAAGGAACCCAGAGAAGGACAGAAGAAACCCAACCGCAAAGAGGTTTCAAAAGACCAGAACCCAGACCCCAGCCAACAAGGAGGTTCCAGACGCAGGAAAGATACGCGCCAACAAGAGAGCTGCCGAAAGAATTCGACAAGTACAAAGAGAC
>JAIVYC010000061.1:0-5152 GCA_048635645.1 Sulfurovum sp.
TAGTATCTTATGAATTGCGACTGGGCGGTCTTGACGTAATTCTTGAAGATATCACACCCATCAGGGTACAGGTATTCCCCGAGGATGGTTTGAAGTGCTTCAAGTTCAGAGAGATCCATAGCACTGTTCATGTTGATGCCTTTTTCGCGCGCGAGGGTCCTTATCTCTGATGTCCTTCTGGAGAGCGCTGTATTGCTTTCCGCGTCCAGACGCCCGAGGTCAAACCGCTTGGATAGTATGCCTGCCTTTTTGAACAAGACATCTCTTGAAACATTCTCAAGGGAGTCCTGAAGCTGTTCGCAGGAATTCTCAAGAGCGAGATCAGAGTAGAAGTTGTATCCGAAATAGGTCACAGCCCCTACCAGGATCATACCCACATATGCTATGATGACGGTGGTCTTCATGAGCTTAAGAGAGGTATCTCAAGTATTTAAATATTAGATCGAAACGCTTTCATTTATTCAAGTTCATATAAAACTTCTGAGATCGTCGCCCTCAAATATTTGGCACCCTCAAGTATCAATGCTTCAGGTATTTCTGGCATGACCTCAAGGACGAGAGACCCGTGGTAACCGACCTTGGCCAGGGTCTCAACGACTTTCCGGTAGAAGTGCGGGTCTATATCCAGACTAGTGTGGATGTCCCCCTCAGAAGTGCCAGGAACTATATGGACCATTCCAATGTCCTTTGCCACAGAAGCAAGAAAATCAAGAGCGCCAGACCGCGTTCCGCAGGATGCGATCGCATGGCCAGTATCAAAACATAGATGGACTTTTGTCTGTTTTTTCACTCTATTCAAGATGTCTGTAACCTCTTCTTTTGAAAACCCAAACCCCTCTGCAGGCGTCCTGTTCTCAATGTTCAACCTCACCCCTTTTTTGCGCGCATACTTGTTATAGGAGACAAGAGCAGAGACAGCCTGCGATATTGAATTGTCTTCTGAGCTCTCTGATATATGCACCACAGCATCCTTGCAGCCAAGCTTTTTGGCAGTGTCGAGCGAAAGGAAGACCTGTTTTTTCGATTTTTTGATGATGTCCCGGTCAGTGCTTGCAGGATCTACAATGAACGAGAGGTCTCTTGGGAACGGCAGATGCATGCTATACCTCAGGTCAAGCGCCTTTTTCAGGTAAAGCAGTTTTTCAAGGCCAACTGATGTATGCATGCAGGATAATTGCAGATAATGGAACCCCAAGGGGTAGCATTCAAGCACAGACTCAGCAGGAGTGAGATGATGCCTATAAGTGGTCGCAAGTTCAAGGTACATGAATTAGAGAAAATAGAGAGAACTATTTAAAGGATTGTCTGAAAGGGATCTGGATACTAAGCCCGTCCTTTGCTGCTATGGTCCTGATGCCTGTCTTCTTTTGCACGATGGCGGCTTGTGCATCAGGCATCGCAGAGAGCATTTTCAGGCCGAAATGGTTCATTATCACCATCTTTGGAGCTGCTTCTGCCACGAGAGAGACAACATCCTCTGTGCTCAGATGCCAAGGGATCCGGTCAGCATCAGGACGCATGACATTCACGATCATCACATCGCTTTCAGGATACTCATCAGCGATCCCGTTGAAATAGGCCGTGTCAGAGACATAGGATACTGTTGCATCATCTCCTGCGAAGACGGCCCCTATTGTTTTCGGGTCTTCATGCTCTGTCTTCTTTGCCGTGACCGTGACACCCTCCAATCGGTAGGAGTCCCCTGGAGCAAGTGCCTTGAGATCTTTCAAAAGGCCTTTGTGGTACTCTGTCAGAGGGCTCTCAAATCTTTCAAAACCATCCACCACGCTTTTGCTCCCGAGCAAGATGCCATAGTTCTTTTTAGCCATGCACATGGCCTCCAGCATGATATCCAGGTCATTGTAATGGTCAAGATGGCAATGAGAGCAAAAGATAGCCGTGGTCTTTTGCGGGTTGATACCAAGCTCCCGGCACCTGAGTATCGCTCCAGGCCCTGGGTCTATCTGTATCTTTTCTTTTCCAAGCTCAAGCCTGAAACCCGCAGTTGATACTCTTTGTGTGATGCTTGCCCACCTGCCGCCTCCACACCCCAGAAATACCGCGCGCGACATAATAACCTAGTTGCTGCGAAAGATTTATAGACTTTGGAGCGAAGCCATTAGCATGGACAGATATGACCATAAGAGGATAGAATCAAAATGGCAGGCCTACTGGGAGGAAGAGAGCATAAACAGGTTCGATAAGGAAAGCGCGAAGCCTGTCTATTCATTTGACACCCCGCCGCCGTTCACGTCAGGAAGCCTTCACATGGGACATGTCCTGAACCATTCCTGGATCGATTTCGTGGCAAGATACAAGCGGATGAACGGCTGTAATGTGCTCCTGCCGCAGGGTTTTGACTGTCATGGGCTCCCGACCGAACTGAAAGTAGAGAAAAAGTACAAGGGAGCGAAAAAAGACCCGGAACTGTTCAGGAAACACTGCGTAGAATGGACAAATGACTGCATAAGCTTGATGAAGGAGCAGTTCAGGAAATTGGGCTATTCTGCGGACTGGAGCTTTGAATACAAGACAATGTCCCCTGAATACATACGTCTGGTCCAGTCATCCCTTCTTGATTTCTATTCAAATGGAATGGTATACAGGAAAGAGCACCCTGTCCACTGGTGCCCGAAGTGCAGGACCGCTCTTGCAAAGGCAGAACTTGGATATGCAGATGTCGAGGGGAAACTGAGCCATATCAGGTTCAAAGTTGAGGGCGCAGGAGAGGTGGTGATAGCCACCACAAGGCCCGAGCTTGCGCCGGCATGCGTGGCAGTGCTTGTCCATCCAGAGGACCCGAGATATGTGGGGTTGCATGGCAAGAAAGCAATGCTTCCGATATTCAAAAGAGAGGTGCCGATCATAGTAGATGCAGATGTTGACATGGAATTCGGGACAGGGGCGGTATATGTCTGCACATTTGGAGATGAGCAGGACCTCACGTGGCAAGTGAGACACAAGCTTCCGGTGATAATAGCAATAGACAGGGCAGGAAGGATGACAGATGTCGCTGGGAAGTACTCAGGGCTCAAGGTGAAGGAATGCAGGGAGAAGATAATAGAAGACCTGAAAAAAGAGGGAGCCCTTGCGAAACAAGAGGAGATAACCCATAGGATAACAGTGCATGCAGAAAGGTCTAACTGCCAGGCGCCTATAGAACTGCTCCCGACATATCAATGGTTCATAAAGCTGAAAGACAAGATACAGAAGATCACAGATGCCGCAGAAAAAATGACATGGCTTCCTGACTATATGTTCGGAAGGGTCACTCAGTGGACAGAGTTTCTTGACTGGGACTGGGTGATGTCAAGGCAGAGGCTCTTTGGAACCCCCATACCGTTCTGGTACTGCAACTGCGGAAAGACAATAGCACCAGACAAAAAGGACCTGCCTATAAACACGCTCAAAGCAAAACCCCCCGTGGAAAAGTGCCCTGACTGTGGAGGGGAATTCCAGGGGGTTAGAGAGGTATGCGACTGCTGGATCGACAGCTCGGTCACCCCTCTCATGGTCTCTGGCTGGGAGAGAGATGAGGCCCTTTTCAACAAGACATATCCATTGACAACAAGGCCGCAGGGCTATGAGATAATAAGAACATGGTACTTTTACACGACGTTCAGATGCCTTGAGCTCACAGGCAAAGCCCCGTTCAGCGAGGTCATGGTGAATGGCATGGTCCTTGGAGAGAATGGGAAGAAGATGAGCAAGAGCCTTGGAAACGTGGTGTCCCCAGACAAGGCGATCGAAAAGTATGGAGCAGACGCCCTAAGGCAATGGGCTGCATACTCGGCGCCAGGCTCGGACATCCCATTCTCATGGAAAGACGTGGAATACGGCAGCAAGTTCAATAAGAAGCTCTATAATGCCGCCAAATTTGCAAATGTCCATCTTAAGGAATATGAGCCAAAAAAGGCAGAGCTGGAACTCGTGGACAAATGGATACTCACAAAGCTCTCTGCACTTGTTGAAAAGGTGACACGATCCCTTGAAGACAAACTGTTCATAAATGCCCTTACCCCGATACAGCAGTTCGTCTGGCATGACCTGTGCGACAATTACATAGAAGAGGTCAAGTACCGTCTTTACTCAGAGGGAAACAAAAAAGAAAGCGCGCAATACACGCTTTTCACTGTTTTTGACACAGTGCTCAAACTACTTGCACCGTTCACGCCGCATCTCGCCGAGGAGCTTTACCATGAGCTGAGCAATTCCCCAAAGAAGAGCATACAGCATGAGGAATGGCCTGTGCAAGGACCGACGCATGCAGATGCTGAGGTATTGGTCGATGAGATGCAGAATGTGATAGCCTACCTGAGGAAATACAAGTCAGGAAAGAAACTCCCTCTGAACGCAGAGCTCAAAAAGGTCAAGATAGCCTCCAAAAAGGACCTGTCAACCCTCTCTGAGGACATAAAGGGCACAATGAACATACACTCCCTTGAGTTCATAAAGATGAGAGAAGGCATCGAGAAAATAACAGAAGAAACAGGCATCAGGGTGCAGGAATGACAGACCTCAGTTCAAAAGAGGCCTATAGGTTCAAGCGAGAGATCGAAGAGCTTTCAAAGAGAAGAGGAAGAGGCACAGAACTTGTTTCGGTCTATATCCCCGCAACCTATGAGCTGAGCAAGGTCACGAACAAGCTGTCCGAAGAACAGGGAACAGCCTCAAATATCAAGTCGACCGCCACAAGAAAGAACGTGGTAAGCGCGCTTGAAAAGATAATCCAACACCTCAAGCTCTTCAAAAGGACACCTGAGAACGGCCTGGTAGTCTTTTGCGGGAATGTCTCTGAAGGAGACTCCCCTGACATACACCTGTGGAGCATAATACCGCCTGAAAAAAACAAGTTCAACCTTTACAGGTGCGAAAAACAGTTCATACTGGACTCTCTGTGGGATATGGTGCAGACAAAGTCCATTTATGGCCTCATAGTCATGGACCGAAGAGAAGGGAACATAGCTTTCCTGAAGGGAAAAAGGATAGAGCATGCAAAAACACTGAAGTCAATGGTGCCTGGCAAGTTCAGGGCAGGCGGGCAGAGCGCTGCAAGGTTTAGCAGGGTCATAGAAGGCCTTGCAGGGGATTTCTACATGCAGATAGGAGATTCTGCGAACATCTGTATTTGTTGTTTTTATAAGTTTTGCAT
>JAIVYC010000062.1:0-5151 GCA_048635645.1 Sulfurovum sp.
TGAAACATGAATCGTCTCTTCAGTCTGTTCGCCACAGAAAATAGAATCACCTTGTCATGCTGGAGCCGACCCACGACAATTCCTGGAGCAATACCAAGCTTCATTGCAAACTGAGCGATCGATGCTTCACCGAAGCTGTTAGCCTGGAGATACGTCTGATATTCTGTGGTAGGGATGAGGAAATCCTGGGCAAACTGGCTCGCTTCTAGCTCCTTTTCCGTGCCGATTATTTCACCACATCCTTCTCCTTTTGCTTCGATAAATACATCCTGCTTTTCATGAAGAAGAATATGACCAGCTTCGTGAAAGAATGTGAACCAAAACCTATCATTTTGTCTATATCTTGCTGATAATTGAATTACAGGTGTATCCCTAATCCATCGTGCCATTAAAATAGACCTTGTCCTCATTGCCTAATATCTCATCTATCCTCTTGTTCCCCATCGTCACTTCTATCTCTGATGCCAGGCAGAGTTCTTCCTGCGTTAGATTCCTTATCCCTGCCTGTCTTGCCAGGTGGCTGTTCACTCCGTTCGCCCCTATCACTATTTTCCCAAAGTACTCCTCTTGTTCGGTCGTGATCTTCGCACAGTGCGACTCAAGCGTGAACTCTTCTACCTTCTCGTTCTCAATGAGCTCTGCTCCTGCCTTTTGTGCCTTTTTTGTGATAAAATGGTCCAGGTGTTTTCTTTCAAAGAGATATCCGTCCTGTCGTTTTTCTCTTATCTTTGTCCCTTCCATGAACACGCGGTATCCGGCTATCTTCCTGTCTATGAGCTTGTGCGCACCTACCTTTTCTATCGTCTTTTTTCCAACCAGCCCTCCGCATGGCTTGTCTCTTGGCAATTTGTGTTTCTCAAGGATCAGGGTGTCAAGCCCTGCCTTTGCGCACTCATGAGCCGCCCAGCTTCCCCCTGGTCCGGCCCCCACGACGATCACATCATAGACCATAAAGCCCCTATCTCTCCTGCCCTTAAAAGAGTTTCCTCCTGCCCAGCAAGCTTTATTAACAACACAGGTTTACCTCTTATCATGCATGATAGGCAGGCGCTGTTACTATTCCTGACTCTTTTCCTATTCCCTTCCCTCTCCCTTTCCTGGTGGGATCTCTCTTTTGACTATCGCTTTGAGATAAACTTCACAGGCGCTGTCTTGTCGGATCATCAGGTCTTGCTAATTTTGAATGGAACGAATTTCAACTACTCCCATGCGCCTGATGCTGACCTGAGATTTGTGAACTCATCTAACTCCTCTCTCCCCTATTGGATCGAGTCCTGGAACCCTGGAGGCGAGTCCCGTGTCTGGCTTAGGGTTGATTCCATCCCTTCTCTTGTCACTCTCTACTACGGCAGTCCTTCGGCTTCCAACCAGTCCGACGGCCCTGCGACCTTTGAGCTGTTCGATGATTTCTCTGCAGGAAAGTCCGCGAACTGGATATCGAATTTCGGCCCTCCTTCCAGTTGGCAGGTCCAGTCAGGTTATATTTCTCTTGTGGACAGCAATCCAGGGCCCAAGGAGGTCCTCTATCACAACCAGCCGGTTCCCAATGACATAGAGGTCTATTCAAGGATCTACATGGACACTGGGATGAATTCAAACAAGCAGGCGAACATCATTTTCAGGTATACTGACATCCCTTCTGACAAGGGCAATGGTTATGATGCCAGGTATGATTCGGACAGGTCAAAGTTCGAGTTTGACAAGCTAGACGGAGGAGCATGGTCTGAGGATCATGGCGAGGTCGCTCACACCATCTCTGCATATACCTGGCATGAGGTGAAAGTGCAGGTGCTTGGCTCGAATTTCTATGCTTTCATCAAGGAGTCTGGTTCCTGGGTTTCCCTTTCCAGCTGGAGCGATCCTGATTTCGCCTCAGGCATGGTCGGTTTCAGTGTCTGGGATGAGGAGTCCCGTTCAAGATGGGATGACCTGAGGGTGCGCAAGCTTTTCCTGCCTGAGCCCCCTTATTCCTTTTTGACGGAAGAGGAGTCCCTTCCCCCTCTTCTCTCCATCCAGTCCCCTTCGAACTCGACCTATTACACTAACGCGACCGGCCTGATCCCTTTGAATTTCACTGCTCTCGACCCCACAGGTGTTTCCTCCTGCAAATATGAGCTCAATTCAGTGAACCATTCCCTGCCTTCCTGCTCCAATACCACCCTTCAATCCATCGAAGGTCCCAATTCCCTGAAGGTCTGGGCTTCCGAGATTTTTGGCAATTGGAATTTCTCTTCTGTCCAGTTCACGCGGGCCACACCCCCTAATATCACAATGGACTTCCCGACCAGCGGGTCCCATAGGGTCGATTTCGGCAATATCCTCCTTAATTTCACCGCTTCTGATGACTCTGGAGTGGCCTCTTGCGTCTATGAGCTTAATTCTGTCAACACCACGATCTCTTGTGTGAACCAGAGCATTTCCGTTCCCGACGGTCCCAATTCCCTGAGGCTCTGGGTCATGGATGTGTTCAGTAATTGGGCTTCATCTCCTTTGGTATCTTTTACTACTATTTTCAATGATTTTATTTCCGTTGTTGTCGACAGCAATAACTTTGGATATGCTGAGGCAGAATTTGATATCTCCCCTTTAGAGGCTCCGATGCGGATAATGATAGGGCCTACAGGGAGGATGATGGATCAGAAGAGGCTCTATGTCTCCCATCCGAGTGTCACTAACATTTCCATCAGGACCAAGTTGTTGGAGGGGGATCTTCCTCTTACTGTCATTCCTGTGAATTTCACTCTGATCGAGAAATAAGCTTCAATTCACATTTTCAAAAAGAGAAGGAGAGAACATGAAAAAAACATTAGATCAATTAACTAAAGGTCAAACTGGAACAATAACTAAGATGAGCGGCGCCGGAGAGATTAAACGGCGGCTGCTTGACATGGGTTTGGTAAAGGGAACTAGTATTAAGGTTGAAAGAATTGCTCCTCTGGGGGATCCGCTCGAAGTGAAAGTCAGGGGATATATGCTGTCCTTAAGAAAAGAAGAAGCAAAGAGCATAGAAGTGGAAGTAGAATGATGCCTTTATCAATGGCTCGGGAAGGAGATGAAGTCAAGATTCATTGGGTTGTGTGCGGAAGAGGGTTCAGAGCCAGGCTATGCGATCTTGGCTTATATGAAGGAACAAGAGTTAAAGTAGTGAAGAATGATGTCTCAGGCCCTATAATCCTTAAGGTTAAGGGATCAAAGATCGTTATGGGCAGAGGCCAAGCGCAAAAGATCATGGTTGAGCCAATAAAAGAGGATGAAAATGAGCAAAACAATAAGGATCGCCCTAGCAGGTAATCCAAACACAGGAAAAAGCTGCTTATTCAACAATTTAACAGGCATGAGGCAGCATGTTGGCAACTGGCCTGGAAAGACCGTTGAAAAAAAAGAGGGAAGTTTCAGCTGCGAAGGCAAGGAAATAAAAGTAACTGATCTGCCTGGCACGTACAGCCTTACCGCTTATTCAATTGAAGAATTGATCGCCAGGGATTTCATTGTGGACGAAGTGCCTGACGTGGTGGTCAACATAGTGGATGCCTGCAATCTTGAGAGGAATCTTTATCTGACTGCTCAGTTAATTGAATTAGGCGCTAATGTGGTCGTGGCTTTGAATATGAACAGGTTCGCACGCAGACGCGGTCTGTTAACAGATGAGAAAAGGCTTTCAAAACTATTAGGCGTTCCAGTGGTTAAGATAGAAGCGGTCGATGAAACAGGAAAAGATGACCTGATCAGATCAATGATCAATGCGGCTGAAAATAAAGCAAAGGCAAAGAACAGGATCACATATGGCGAAGAAATTGAAGAGCACCTTGAAGAACTTGAGAAAAGTATACGCAGATCCGTTCCGATAAAAGAACATCTGACCCCGAAATGGGTTGCCCTTAAGCTATTAGAAAATGACAGGCAGGTCGTTGGTTGGGTTTCCGAACTTGAAAATGGGAAAGAGGCAATAAGCAAAGCAAAGGAAATACAAAAGCATGTGTCTGATGTGTTCGGGGAAGATGTTGACAGTGCTATTGCTGACGCAAGATACGGTTTCATAGCAGGGCTTCTCAAAGAATCCTTCAGAAAACCGAAGATAGATAGGCTGACCAGGTCAGACAAAATTGACGAAGTTGTTACAAACAAGTTCCTCGGAATACCGATCTTCCTGTTTGCCATGTGGCTTTTATTTCAACTTACATTTACGATAAGCGCTCCCTTCATGGGGTGGATCGACGCAGGCATAGGATGGCTTGGAGAAGCTGTTGGCGGCTTGATCGCAACAGAATGGTTGTCTTCTTTGGTTGTAGACGGTATCATCGGAGGAGTTGGCGCAGTGTTGGTCTTTGTTCCTCCAATATTCCTGCTGTTCTTAGCTATTGCGTTGCTGGAAGATTGCGGTTATTTAGCGAGAGCTGCTTTCATCATGGACAAGCTAATGCATAAGCTTGGTTTGCACGGGAAATCATTCATTCCTATGCTGCTTGGTTTTGGATGCAATGTTCCCGCAATTATGGCAACAAGAACCCTTGAAAGCAGAAAAGACAGGCTGTTAACAATGCTGATCAATCCTTTCATGTCTTGCGGTGCAAAGCTGCCTGTTTACATTCTTTTTACAGGAGCCTTCTTCAGCGCGCATCAAGGCCTGATAGTCTTTTCTCTTTATCTGCTGGGAATAATAGTAGCTATCATCATGGGTTTGATCTTCAAGCGTGTGATGTTCAAAGGGCTTTCCTCTCCTTTTGTCATGGAGCTTCCGCCTTACAGGCTGCCCACATTTAAGGGGGCTTTGATCCATATGTGGGAAAGAGGCTCATTGTTCTTGAAAAAGGCAGGGACCATAATATTCTGCGCAGTGATCGTGATCTGGTTTTTGAGCAGTTTGCCTTTTGGAGTTGAATACGCATCTGAACATAGCGTTGTTGGAATGATCGGTAAGATCATTGCGCCCGTGTTTAAGCCTTTAGGTTTTGGGACATGGCAGGCATCCGTGTCTCTCCTATTTGGTTTTGTGGCTAAAGAGGTGGTCGTAGGAACCTTCGGAACATTGTATGGCGTTGAAGAAGCTGGTTTGGGAGAAGCCTTGCAAGCAACATTCACTCCGTTATCAGCTTATGCGTTCATGGTCTTTGTACTATTATATATTCCGTGCATGGCGGTTGTTGCAGTGAT
>JAIVYC010000063.1:0-5138 GCA_048635645.1 Sulfurovum sp.
CTCTTCCGATCTGGGTAAAGAGGACCCTGACCCTCCCTGCCGTGATATCTGCCGCTGCTGTCGATGCCATCAATCCATGCGCGTTCGCAGTGCTGGTAATACTCCTTACGGCCATATTGACCTCTGGGAACAGGAAAAGAGCTTTATTCGGGGGATTGGCATTCAGCGCGTCCATTTACATCTCTTATTTCCTGATGGGTGTCGGGTTGTATTCCGCTATACAGGCAGCAGGATTCACTCATACGTTCTATCTGGCTGTTGCGATACTTGCGATAATAGTGGGTTTGTTCAATCTTAAGGATTATCTTTGGTATGGCAAGTGGTTTGTTATGGAGGTCCCGATGAGTTGGAGGCCGAAACTCAAGTCAACGATAAAGGGAGTGACCTCTGTGCCAGGGGCGTTCCTTATCGGTTTTGTTGTAAGCCTGTTCCTCTTGCCTTGCACTTCAGGGCCTTATATTGTCATCCTTGGATTGCTGGCAAAGACAGCGTCAAGGAATTATGCTCTTTCATTGCTTCTACTCTATAACCTAATCTTTATCCTGCCTATGCTCCTGATAACATGGGCTATCTACTTCGGGTTCACCACGACTGAACAGATCGAAAAATGGAGAACTGAGAAATTAAGGGTCCTGCATTTGATCGCTGGGGTGATAATCCTGTGTCTTGGGATAGGGATGCTTATTGCCATACGGTTAGGGATGATCTGATCACTTCAGTATCTTTGAGTCAAGGACCGTGAGTATGGCCGCAAGGGGTCTTAGTTTATCCTGCTCTTTGAGGTCTATGTTCAGCAGGTGGCACTTTTGCGCCTTTTTTATGAGCGATGATGCTTTCGATGCATCCTTTTTGTTGAACTTTTCGCTTTTCTCGAGTATGAACCCAAGCCCGGTCCTGTGCAGCTCGATCTTTGGGCATTTATGAAGTATCTTTCCAAATACCACGTAGGGGTTTACAAGGGTCACTTTCATGCCAACTATTTCCAGCTCCTCTTTATCAACATGTCCTTCTACACCAATATCAATCAGGCTTCCGAATTTCGCGACATCAGGGTCTTTCTCGTTTCGCCATTTTAAGTGGGTGAGTTCCCTGTCCTCTGTTATCTCTTTCAGATGCTCGAGTCTGGGCTTGTTTTTCGCATCTGTCAGAAGGAAGGCGTTGACCCATCCCTTGTTGAGTGCAATGTACTGGCTGTATTCGTTTGCACTGATGATATATGCACGGCCTCCTGGTGCGAGTATCCTTATCACCTCGCTCAGGAGCTCCAGCTTGTCTTTGACATACGGGAAGATGGATGAGCACATGACCCCATCTCCGCAGGAGTCCTTCAAAGGCAGCTTCTCGCAGGTCTTCACATGTATGACCTCTGAATGTATCTTTTGTCTCAGGCCTATGCGATGCCATAGGTCTGTGAAATTCGCTCCCCAATGTTTCCTCAGAGTGCCAAGGTCTGTATCGATCCCTATGCATGAAGCTGCGCCTTCTTTCTCAGCTTGGGGCAGCACCCTCCCTTCTCCGCAGCCTATATCTATGACCCTCTTTCCATCGACAAATATAGGGTCATGTAGCAATTGGCGAAGCCATTTAAGGTCTCTGCCTGCTTGGAGCTGCAACATGATAAGCTTAAAGGTGCTTCAGAATTTAAGCTTTTTCCTGCTTCAGCAGGGCTGCTATCTCCTTGTAGGCATTGTTCTCTGCCTTCTCGAGCATTTCAGGGTAAAGACCAGGGAAGGTGTTGACATCCACGACATAGTATTGCCCATCCTTGTCTTTGATCAGGTCCACACCATACATGTCAAGGCCTGTGATCTCTCCGACCGCGAGGGCTATGTCCCTTTGTTCCTTGTCCAGGGTCCTCAGCATCATATGCCCTCCGCTGCGTGTCCGGTCATGGATCTTCCAGTCAGAGATGTATTTCTCTGCCTTCCCATATCCATGGATTATCTTTCCGTTTATCACGTTGACCCCTACCCAGTCCTGCATCCTGTTCGGGATGAACTTCTCTATGTAATGGGTCTTATGCTCTGAGTAGTCAAGCACATCTACCATTGTCTGCTCGTCGCTCAGGCGCACCATTCCTATCCCATAGCACCCAAGTCTTGGTTTTACCACTACCTCGCCCCACTCCTTCAGAACTCTTCCCACCTGGTCTATCCCATCATTTGAAAGCAATGCTATTGGCGGAACTTTTACCCCGTTCTCTTGGAGAAGAGAAAGGGACTTGAACTTGTCAAAGCCTATTCCCAGGGCTTTCGGGTCATTGATGACCCTGGTCTTCTTTGATATCTGCTCAAGCACTTCCACGTGATAGCTCCCAATGCGCCTGTCTATCTCGCCGAACCACAGGAAGGCGTCAAGCTCGCTGAAACAGAGCTCTTCAAGATAGACATCTCCCTCGCGTATTATTGCCTTCCTGAAATCAAGGTCATCTGTCACCTGGATGGATCTGTCTTTTTGTATCTCTTTCACGAGGTTCTCCCTTACTTCCTTCAAAAGCATGCCTGGCCTATCTATTGAGACCCCTGTCAGACCTTCCCTGTATGGCAGCCATAGCCCGAGTTTCATTTTAGACCAGCGCCTCGTAACGTTTTTTTGTCTTCTCTATGTTCCTTGAAAGCTTATTTGCATGTATCAATGCTATTTTCCTGGATATCTCCTGAGGCAGTTCCTCTTCGAGCGAGTGCCCTTTCTTTTTCGCGTATTTCAGTATAGAGTCTGAAACGCTTTCTTTTTTGTCTATCATTTTCCCTATTGGCTTTAAGGCACCTGAGTATTCCTTGTATACTAGCTTCTTTGCCAGTTTGAAGAATGCTGCGCAATTGGCATGCATGGCGCTGTCTGAGAATCCATTGTATGCTGACTGGTATTGGAGCTCTTTTCTCACGTAACTTTGCGGTGGTATGAATATTGCGTTTCCATCAAGCTTGAACGGCTCTGATATTCCTGTGTCAGAGGGAAGTACATGGTAGAACTCCTGCTGTATTGCGCGCAGTATGAACTTAAGCATTACACCGACTCCAAGGCAGATATCCAGGTGGTTCATATCCATGCCTCTTTGCTCTATTGTCCCTAATTTATTTATTTTCACAGGATTCCAGACGAAATCAAGTTTCTTTTTCCTTGCTATGGTCTCTTTGTCAACCTTCTTCTCGGTCAGCACCCTTCTGAACTTCTCATCCGCTGAGCCAAGCTTGTCTATCATGTCTGTCAGGGTGTGCTCATATTTGGGCAGTTGCCCCAGGGAGGGGAAGTCATGGAAGATCCCTTCATATTTTAGGGCTTTGCCTCCCCTCCACATCAGCATCCTGAAATCCTTTGCATGGTATCTGCCGTCTATGAACGGGGATGATTGCATGATATTTGACAGTACAGGATCTGCTGCGATAAGGAAATTATAGCTGTCGATCAGTGTTTGTTTTACTTTTGGGCTCTTTATGTTCTTCAGGAACCTGGTTTTCCTGTCGAATGTCCCCTTTGGAAGGGTGTAATGGCAGTGGAATCCTGTGCACCTGGGGAAGATCCGCTTGAGCCTAGCAGGGCCTAATGCGATGGCCAACAGGTCATACCTGCGTGTCTTTTGGATCTTGGAACTGAACTTGCCTGGGTATGAGCCCAGGGGTAAGAGTTTCAGGCCTGCGTCTGACACGATCGATTGAAGTTTCTCGACATTTTCAACAAGCTTTAGAGAGGTTTTCCTGATATTTGAGTGGGGATATGCCCTTACCTCCAGCATGTTCAGGCCGATCTCTTTCACGACAAAGCGTTCTTTGAAGGATTCCCTGCATTTCTTTATGATCGGATTGGCACTGTTCGAGACGTCCCCATTCGCATCAACAAGCATGAACTCGCATTCAAACCCACTTAAAGAACGCTTTATCGGGGTCTCGACCCTCTGGACGCCGAAAACCTTGTCTACATAGGCGCTTTTTCTGAACTCATGCCTATAATGAAAGTCGATGGTCTTCCTGGAGGATGTACTCATTTACTAAAAAAAGCCAGGAAAAGCATATAAACGTTCTGTAATTCCTGGACCTTATCCTGGTCTCAGGCAGGTCACCGCGCCTTTGAGCCTCCAAAGACCCCCTTCCAGCTGTCTTTCTCCCAGAATCTCTCCACCGTCTTTATGAGCTCTGCTCTTGAGGATATCCTGTTCTCCAGGTATTCTTTTGGAAGGGCCATCTGCTTGAACCTGGTATCAAACAGGATTATCAGTCCTCGCTCTTTCCGCCCGCGAACCACTCTCCCTGCTGCCTGCTGTATGGTGACAAGGGTCGGGCATTCATAGCCGTATCTTCTCGCGTCTCTGGCCCCGAATTTTTTCGTGTAGTATGCTATTCTTGCGCGGGCTGTCAGGTCGTATGAAGGGTATGGGACTCCTATGAGCACAGCATTCTTCAGCGCCTCCCCTTCATAGTCTATTCCCTCTGCAAGCCCGCCGCCTGAGACTGAGAGGAGTATGCTGTCTTTTGACCTCTTGAACCTTTCAAGTACATGGTCCCTATCCCCTCCTTTTATGTGCAGGTGGATGCTTTTTGATATCTGCTTTTCTGTCAATAGCTTGTGGTAGTTGTAGGCATCAGAGAAGCTCTGGAAAAAACAGGCTGTATTCCCTGTCAGGGCCTCTATGAGCAGCTCAAGGTCTCTTGCCTTTACCTGCACGTGCTCGTACCTGAAGTTGCTCTTGAAATTCGCGTATTCAGGGCAGTACACAAGTATCTTCCTGTTGACCTTTAGAAAATCTGCCTCATATGAGGATTCCTTGGAGCTTTCAAGTCCCAGGCATCTCTTGTAATAGTCGAATGGTTTCATTGTGCCGCTTAAAAGGACCATCGGGGTGTTGCAGCTTGTAAGCCGCAGGAGTGCGAGGGATGGGTCAAGGCATTGGAGGGTGTATGAGTAGAACTGTCCTTCTCTTTTTCTTATGAACTCAAGGTAGGTGAGGTACTCTGGTTTCCCGCTGTCCTTAAGCAGCCTTTCAAGAAAAACAGATAGAGCGCGTACATGGATCCTTTGGCCTTCTTTCAGGGCTTCAAGGTAGTCTGCCTGCAGGCTGAGGGTATCAATGGCAGAGGTTACCTGCTCTCTTGACAGCTTGGCTCTTTTAAGCACATCGCTAAAATTGAGCATCTTCTTCTGCC
>JAIVYC010000064.1:0-5095 GCA_048635645.1 Sulfurovum sp.
CCTGTATCCTGGCTGCTTTGTCTGCTATCTGCTCAAGTGCTTTTCTCTCAGGAAAAATGAAATCCCTATCCTTTACCGCGACCTCTTGCTCCTGCCTGGTCTCTACTCTGATAAGCTTTTTGCTTTCAAGCCAGAGGACCGCCCGCATCACTTCAACTTCCTTTAGTCCACAGTCTCTCTCAAGCTCTTCTATCGTGCTTTCCCTGCTCAATTTAGAGAGCACCCGTTTTTCCAATGGATGCAATGCTATCTGCTCTGGCATTCTCATTTATCTAATGGATGCTTACTTTATTAATCATTTGGTAATTCAGAGGGTTCAGCGAAAACAATAAAAACAGCCGCACCCATCAATCCGCTATGACCAAATTTGACAAGGTTATGGAGACCGCTCAGCGGAGAGGCTTTATCTGGCCGAGTTTTGAGATCTATGGCGGCTTAAAGGGCTTTTATGATTTCGGGCCTTTGGGTGCTCTTGTCAAGCGCAGGATCGAGAACAAGCTGAGAGAGAAATATATCTTCGGTGAGGGCTTTTATGAGATCGAGGCCCCGACATTGATGCCTGAGCCTGTCTTTGTGGCTTCCGGTCATGTCTCAAGTTTTGCTGACAAGATGTGCGAGTGCTCTAAGTGCGGCGAGCCTTACAGGGCAGACCATATCATCAAAGAGAAGACCAAGATCGACACTGACGGCCTTAATGTCGTTCAGCTAAAAGAGCTCATTCGCAAGCATGGGGTCAAGTGTCCCAAATGCAAGGGTGATTTCGGGGATATCTGGGACTTTAATCTAATGTTCAGGACCGAGGTCGGTCCAGGGAAAACCAAGACCGTGGCCTATGCAAGGCCTGAGACCGCCCAGGGCATATTCGTCCCTTTCAAGCGGCTCTACGAGTTCGCAAGGCGCACTCTTCCTTTTGGAGTTCTTCAGCTCGGCAAGTCATATAGGAACGAGATATCTCCGAGGCAGGGGATGCTGCGTCTCAGGGAGTTCTCTCAGGCAGAGGTCGAGGTCTTTCTTCCCCCTGATGGCAGGTCACACTCAAGGTTCAGTGAGATCAAGGATGAGAAACTAAGGCTCTACCCCTCATCCGAGCAGGAGAAGAACGGCTCTGTGCTTGAGATGACAGCAGGCGAAGCGGTCAAAAAAGGGCTCCTCTGCCATGAGATCATGGCCTATTATCTGGTCCTTTCAAAAAAGCTGTTCATGGAACTAGGCATACCTTATGAGGATATGAGGTGCCGCCAGCATCTTCCGACAGAAAAGGCCCATTACGCCAGAGAGACATGGGACATAGAGGTGAACACTCATTTTGGCTGGGTCGAGATAGTCGGGCATGCTGACAGGACCGATTATGACCTTAAGGCCCATTCTGATGTGAGCAAGACCCAGCTCAAGGCGCTTGTTGACGGAGAGAAGGTCACCCCTCACGTCTTTGAACCCTCATATGGCATTGACCGGATCTTCTACTGCATCCTTGAGAAGGCATATATGACAGGTAAGGACCAGGGCAAGGAGTGGGCGACCTTCAGCTTCTCAAAGTGTGTTGCTCCTTATGAGGCCGTGATATGTCCTTTGGTCAACAGGGATGGGATGCCTGAGAAGGCGCGCGAGGTCTTTGAGCTGCTCAGGAAGGAGAACCTCTTTCTTATGTTCGATCGCTCTGGCTCTATAGGCAGAAGGTATGCGCGGGCTGATGAGATCGGTGTCCCGTATGCCCTGACCATTGACTCTGAGACCCTTGAGGATTCAACTGTGACCGTAAGGGATAGGGATACAAAGAAGCAGGTGAGGGTTGAGATCCAGGACCTGCCTTCTGTGCTAAGATCTCTTTTGTCCGATTCTATCTCTATTGAGAAGGCAGGCAAGCCTGTCGAATAGAGTTCCTTCCTAAAACAGCTTTCCTTATTTCTCTTTGAACAGATGCACATCCCTTTGTGGGAATGGTATCTCTATCTTTGCTTTTTTGAATTCCTCTTGTATCTGTGAGTTTATCTTGTCAAGCATTGTTAGCTTCTTGTTAGATCCTTCAATGGTCACTAGGAACAGGAAGTTGAGGCTTGAGTCTGCGAATTCCTTGAAGAATACCATTGGCTCAGGTTTTTCGAGCACACCCTCTGTCCTGGCCGCTATCTTTTTCAGTATCTTTCTAACTTTTTTGTGGTCTGTCCCATATGCAACTCCTATGTTGACGAACAACCTGTATCTTGTGTCTTTTTGCCTGTGGTTTATTATCTCGTTCTGTGTCAGCATATTGTTCGGCATTATCAGGATGTTGTTCTCAAAGTTGCGTATTTTTGTGGTGAAGTTCCCTATCTCCACGACATCTCCGATATAGTCTTTCCCTATCTCTATCCTGTCCCTTAACTTGAACGGCCTCTCGAACATCAGCAGGAGCCCTGAGAAGAAATTCGAGAGGGATTGCTGCGCTGCCATACCAAGGACTATCCCCATTACGCCTGCTCCTGCAAGCAGGGGGGTTATGTTGACATTGAATATCCTTAATACTAGCAGGAATCCTATTATCACTGAGAGTATTGGTATCAGTTTTCTCGCGAAAGGCATAAACACATCATCAACTATGGTCGCTGTTTTTCTGGTGATGTGTTTCTCATAAAGGTCCCAGAACGTGTCAGAGGTCGTTACAATGACATATATCGCGACTATGACAAGTAGCGACTTGTATATGGGATATGCAGGCCCAAGGTTCTCAGCTGTCATCCCCAGGGTGTAGAGCCCGGCCCATGCGCCGAATACATATGCCAGTATTGTTATCGGCTTGTGTATTATCTCGCAGATCATGTCGTCTACGTGTGTAGTTGTTTTTGCTGCTGCCTTGTGTATCACATTGTTCAGCATCCATTCAGCAAGCCTGCCTGCGATAATGCTTCCAAGAAAAACTGCCAGCGCTGTAAGGAGCATGCTCTCTGTATATCCTATGTTAAGCACCTGGCTTAGGATCTCTCTAACCATTAATCTGATAGAACATAGCCTCATATAAAAAGCATTCTAAGCCTTTGGCGCAGCAAGACCAGCATCTTCTAGATCGTTTAACCTGCATCAGGATACTTGCAAAGCTTTTAACCTGCAGCCAGATCCGTTTGCAAAGCTTTTTAAATATAGGGATCAATAACAAAGCTTGATGAGTGGCTTGTACTTCGCTGAGAACTTCACTGTTTTTTTCACTACTACGAAGTATTGAAAGCTCTCATTAATGTTTTTAAAATATTAGTGGGGGATTATGATGAAAGAGTTGATACTCCATTGTGATGTGGTCCGCTTCAAGGCGGAGAAAAAGACAAAGCTTGCCGAGGATGTGGAAGAGCATCAGAAGAGCGCTTCGATGGAGAATGCTCTTTTCGTCCGCATGGCCATTGAGAGGTCTGATGAAGCTCATATAGAGGAGATAACCCAAAAGACGGTCACTGACCTTAAGGATGTCGCTTCAAAGGTCAATACCCAAAACATCCTGCTCTATCCTTACGCGCATCTATTATACGGTTCTGATCCTGCCTCCCCTAAAAAGGCGATCGACCTGATGAAGAGCATAGAAGCCTCTTTATTGAAAGAGGGCTTTACTGTCATAAGGGCTCCTTTTGGCTGGTACAAATCCTTTGAGTTCAAATGCAAGGGCCATCCCTTGTCAGAGCTTTCCAGGGTGATACGCGCGGGAGAGGAAGAGAAGAAAGAGGTGGAGTCAGAGGCTCTTAAGGCTGAGAAAAAGCTGAAGAGCACATGGCTTATTCTCACGCCTGATGGAAAGGAGACGCCTGCCAAGGAGTTTGACTATTCAGATCACAGGAAGCTTGGGGTCTTTTTTGGCTATGAGTCTCAGAAGGACAGGACAGTACCTGTCCAGCCTCCGCATGTGGCTTTAATGGGTGAGAAGGAGATCGCCGGTCATGAGCCGGGTTCTGATGCAGGGAACCTGCGCTGGTACCCCCCTGGCAAGCAGATAAAGGACCTGATCGAGGAGCGCGTGCTTCAGAAGACCCTTGAGTATGGAGGCATGCCTGTTGAGACTCCTCAGATGTATGACTTCAAGCACCCTGCTCTTGAGAAGTACCTGCACCGCTTTCCTGCAAGACAGTATACAGTGCGCTCAGGGGATAAAGAGTATTTCCTGCGTTTCTCAGCCTGCTTTGGACAGTTCCTGATAAAGAACCATATGTATCTTACCTACAAGAACCTGCCTCTGAAACTCTATGAGCTCACAAAGTATGCCTACAGAAGGGAGCAGTCAGGCGAGCTTGTTGGCCTTAGGAGGCTTAGGGCTTTCACAATGCCTGATATGCATACAGTGTGCACTGACATGGACCAGGCAAAAAGCTCCTTTCTGGAGCAGTACGGGCTTTCAATGGGTCTGATGTCTGACCTTGAGCTTGGATATGAGACCGCTATAAGGGTTGTCAGAAGCTTTTATGATGAGAACAAGGAGTTTGTCATGGAGCTGGTGAAGCTTGTGAACAGGCCTGTTCTTCTTGAGGTCTGGGATGAGAGGTTCTTTTATTTCGTCCTGAAGTTCGAGTTCAATTTTGTTGACGCTCTTGACAAGGCCTCGGCTCTTTCAACTGTCCAGATCGACGTGGAGAATGCAGAGCGTTTTGACATAAAGTATGTTGACTCTGATGGGGCTCTGAAGCGTCCTTTGATACTTCACTGCAGTCTTTCAGGAGCGGTCGAGAGGGATGTGTATGCCATTCTGGAAAAGGCGCACATGGAAAAGGAGGCCAAGAGAGTTGCGTCTCTGCCTTACTGGCTCTCGCAGGTCCAGGCCAGGATAGTTCCGATCGCTGACAGGCATGTTGAGAAGGCAAAGGAGCTTGCTGATTCCCTTGGGGATGTCAGGGTCGACATTGATGACCGGGATGAGACCATTGGGAAGAAGATAAGGAATTCAGAGCTTGACTGGGTGCCTTACACCATAGTCATTGGCGACAAGGAGCTTGAGGGCGGTGCTTACACTATAAGGGTTCGCGAGACCGGCAAGCAGATCCAAATGGACCTGGATTCCCTGAAGAAAGAGCTTGCAGGCAGGCTCAAAGATTATCCTTTCGCTCCCCTTTATGTGCCTCGCATGCTTTCCATAAGGCCTAGATTT
>JAIVYC010000065.1:0-5087 GCA_048635645.1 Sulfurovum sp.
TCTTGCGATCAGAACCCTCTGCTTCTCTCCGCCAGACAGGTCCCCAAACCTGCGATCTTTCAGATCCAGAGCCCTGGCCTGCTCGAGGGCCTTGCATGAAAGCTCAAGGTCCTGCTTTGTATACGACTTGAAAAAAGCGCCTGAAGAAAGCCGGCTCATCATGACAACTTCGAGGACACTGAGCGGAAGGTTAAAATCTGCGGAAGAGAACTGCGGGAGAGAGCCGATGTTGCTCCTCCCTGCTCTTGGAGATTTCCCAAAGACAGATAGGCTCCCGCTTGCCGGCTCCAGCAGACCAAGTATCAACTTCAGGAGAGTCGTCTTTCCCCCTCCATTAGGACCTATAATACCCAGGAAGTCATTTTCGTAAATGGTCAGATCGACCTTATCGAGCACTACGTTCCGGCCATATTGAAAAGAGACGCCTCGTAGTTCAACTAATTTCAGTTTACCCTTGGGAGATCGCATGAGCCACACCCTCCATGTTTCCTATATAATCAAAAGGGAGCGGATCGATGAAAACAATGCTTGCGTTTATCTGCTCTGCTATTGCCTGCTCTCTTTTGGGCCTGGCTTGCTTCTGCACAAAGATACATTTTATGTTCTATTTTCGAGCTGTGTCTATGATATTTGCAAGCCTTGCCGCGCCAGGTTCCTTGCCCTCAACTTCTATCGGGATCTGGTCAAAGCCGTAGTCAGAAGCGAAATAGCCCCAGGCAGGATGGAAGACAAGGAGCTTTTTGTTTTCCACTTTTGAGAGGGTATCATTCAGTCTCGCATCCAGAAGATCGAGCTCCTCTTGGTAGTCCTTTAAATTCTGGAGGTAGTACTCCATGTTAGAGGGATCGATCCCAGCAAGGGCCTGGTATATGCACTCAACATGGAGCTTCGCAAGTCTGGGGGAAAGCCAGGTATGGGGATCATTTTCCTTGACTTGGATCCCCTCAGAGCAGTCAACGACCTTCATGCGCGAGTTCAGCGCGCTCAAGCGGTCCATGTTGGCCTCTTCAAATGGGATCAGTCCTACGCGCACATAAAGACGTGCATCTGCAAGCTCCTTCAGCTGCTGGGAGGATGGCTCATAGCTTGCAGGGCTCTCTCCTGAAGGGATCATGACAGTGACCGAGACCTTGTCTCCGCCTATGTTTCTTACGAAATCAGCCTGAGGGAGGATGCTTACCATCACATTCATCCTACTGTCCGCAACCGACTCGGTCGTAAGGCACGCGCTCGAAAAGACCAGGACTACTAAAAAAAGAGCGCACCAGCGCCTGCAAAAGGAGCTTAGCATAAAGGTCCACATGGTCATAAGATAGAAAAGATAGGCAAACTTAAATACTTTATTAAGGAAATAAGGATTATTTAATAACATGACCACCTAATAAAAGAAAATGCCCGTCATCAGCATCTCTATCGACAAAGAAACTCTCGGAGAGTTGGACCTCTTATGCAAAAGACTCGCATACTCAGGGAGAAGCAAGATCGTCAGGTCTGCCATCCACTCGTTCATAGAAGAGCGATCAGGGAACAGCATCCTTGATAAGGATAGGAGATTCAATGCCTCCTTGACGGCTGTCGTCCCTGAACAAAGCAAGAATGCGATGCACGATCTAGAGCAGGAATTCTGCGAAATAATAAAGAGCCATATCCATCAGTGTATAGCCAATCACAAGTGTATGGAAGTGTTCATGCTCGAAGGAACAGGTAAGAAGATAAAGAAATTCGTAAGGAGCATAGAGAAGATCCCAAAGGTAGAGAATGCTAGACTCGTTCTCGGGATATAGAACAATATTTATAAAGGGAATCAGCCAATAAAGTTAGGCATGCCTAACCCACGGAATCTATCACAGAACATTGAGGACTATCTTGAAGCCATCTATACACTAAAAAAGGAAAAAAAGCAGGTCAGGCCCAAGGAGATCGCCTCAATGCTTGGGGTGAAGCTGCCAAGCGTCACTGAGATGAGCAGGAAACTCTCAGACAAGGGGTTTGTAAAGTATGAGCGATATGGAGCCATTGAGCTCACGCTAAAAGGGAAAAATATCGCGAAAAATACCTATGAGAAACACAGGTTCCTCATTAAGTTCTTCATCCGATTAGGGGTTGATGAAAAAACGGCTGCAAGAGATGCCTGCCTTGCAGAACATGCCCTAAGCGGGAAGACCATAAGCAAACTAAAAGAGTTTGCCAATAGCAGGTCTAAAAGGAGAAAGAAATGATCGAAACCAGAAGAGGAGAGATCAGAGGAAAGATGAAAAGGAGTATTGAGAACAAGCTCTTCCTATACCTTCCCTCTAACCTGAAGCCATATCTTGTTGTCCTTGGCCTCCTACTATGCTCCCTGCTCTACTATCTTCTCTTCATGAACATGGCAGTAACCATACCCCTCATGGTCGTCGGGATAATGCTCCCTCTTACGGCCTTATCCGGCTACCCCGGAAGATTTAACCCCTTCAAGATAGACCTTGAGTTCAGGACAAGCGCAATGATCGTCGTTGCAGCAGCGTTCGGCCCATTATACGGGGCATTTGCAGGCGTCATATTCACTGGTATCAATGCTGTGGCAAGCCTGATACACCCGGACGATGCAATACCTGAATTGCTGCTCTATGGTATCAGCGGGTATCTGATAGGGTTCCTGACGTTCACGCCAGAGAACTTCTTTATATTAGGTATCCAGCTCTCAGTGCTTATCATAGTCATCCGGACGATCCTTCACAAGCTCCTTGGAGACCCTATCGGGTTCTGCATAATGCAGTTCATGGGAAGTCTTGTCTGGATAGTGCTCGAGATAAGGCTTGTCTTTGGGTATGCATTGTTCAAGATACTTAGTCTGTATGGAGGGGGTTGAGAAACCGAGATTATATCCTGCCTCTATCCCTTTCTGCCTGAAGCAGTCTCTTTATAGCGTGGAGGTATGCAGCGTTCCTGAGATCCAAGTCACTTTTTTTCACATAGTCCTGATCCAGGGTCTTGAACGCGCTGCTCATTCTGGCCTTGAGCCTTTTCAGCACTTCTTCTTCTGTCCATCTATCCCCTTGAAGGTTCTGCATCCATTCAAAATAGGAGACCACAACCCCTCCTGCATTGAAAAGAACATCTGGTATGATCACTGTTCCTTTTGAGTTCAGGACCTTGTCTGCGCTGCGTGTTATCGGGCCGTTCGCAAGCTCGCATATCATTTTTGCTTTTATCTTGCCGGCGTTTTTCTTTGTTATCACATTCTCAAGCGCCGCGGGTATAAGGATGTCTGTCGGTATTTCAAGAAGCTCCTCATTTGATATCTCTTTCGCCCCTTCAAATCCTGCCACTTTTCCTGTCCTCTTCTTGTGCTTTATGAGCGCAGGGATGTCAAATCCCTTTTCATTGCATATCCCGCCTTTGCTGTCGCTCACTGCGATTATCTTGTAGCCTTTTTCACGCAGGATCCTTGCAACATGCATGCCTGCATTCCCAAATCCCTGTATCGCCACATGAGATGGGGGTTCCAGATCGTATTCTTTCACAGCTTCTTCCAGAACATAGACGCCGCCCATAGCTGTTGAGTATGACCGGGCCTGGCTCCCTCCTATTGACAGAGGTTTTCCTGTTATCACGCCAGGGAAATGCTCTCCCTTGATCTTGCAGTACTCATCCATCATCCAACCCATCACTTTCGGGTTCGTATACATATCAGGCGCTGGTATGTCTATGTTCGGCCCTATGAACTGGTGTATCTGACGTATGAATTCCCTGCTTATTTGCTCAAGCTCTTCGTCAGTGAACTCCTTCGGGTCTATCGCAAGCCCTCCTTTGGCCCCGCCATATGGAAGGTCTAATAGAGCGTTCTTGATCATCATCCAGAATGCCAGTGCATTGACCTCACTAAGATCCACCTTTGGATGATAGCGAAGTCCGCCCTTTGTTGGACCCAGACTGTCATTGAACTGCACTCTGTACCCATGGATAACCCTTGTTCCATTCCTTGTCTTGACAGGGAAGTTCACCTGAATTACTCTCTTTGGGGATCTAAAAAATTGCATGTCCTTCTCGGTGAAAATGCAGCCTTCATCCATGCTGCCGCAGGTCCTTGCGATCTCGAGCAGTCGTTCTATCGCATCCTCAAAAGGGTCTAACTCAGCCATCTAAAAACCTCCTACCAACGCTTTGATCTCTGAAACTAGATCAGCAGACTCAATGATTGGATTAGAGAAATACTATTTAAAATATATCAGGCCCTGGAAAAACAGACGATTCTATTTAAGCGTTTTCCCAGATTCTATTATAAGCATTTTCAGACATATGGGTCTTGATGGTCAGATGGCTGCACATTCAATAGTTCTAAAAGGCAGACGCGTAGAATTCAGTTTAAGACGAAGCCCTTTCTCCCAATGCATCCGGTTTAGCATGGACCGCTCAGGAGAATTGTCAGTATCCGGGCCTCTGTGGATGCGGACAGACCAGGTGCACCAGGCACTGAGGGACAAGCAGGATTGGGTCCTTGAAAAGATTGAAAAGACAAGCAGACCTTCTCTCAGGTCTGCAAGATTCCTTGGAAAAACATACAGCATAAGAAAAACGGTTTCATCAAGGAAAAGACCCAAAGCAATGCTCAAGAATGAAATATTGTATGCAATGGTACCGGACGACTCTGAAAAAAGTCTTATGGCGGTCCTTGAAAGATGGTACATTAAAGAGGCAAGGAATTTGTTCCATAAGCTTGTGAAAAAACACAGCAAGCAACCCATAAATAGGATCGCTATCAGGAATCAGAAGACGCGCTGGGGTAGCTGCTCGAACGGGAGGAACTTGAATTTCAATTGGCGTCTCCTGATGGCACCGCTTGAGATAGTGGAGTACATCGTGGTCCATGAGCTTGCTCATCTTGAAGAGATGAACCATTCCAAAAGCTTCTGGAAGATCGTCGCGTCAAGATGCCCTGAGTACAAGCAGCACAATAAATGGCTCAGGCTCAACGGACCCAGGCTTATCCTTTGATGCCTCGTCAAATAAAGATAAATACCCAGCAAACTTAAGCGTTTGTATGCCTGAAAAACCTGTCCTTGTGATTATAGGGGAAGTCCATGCGCATAGCATAGAGAGAGCGC
>JAIVYC010000066.1:0-4955 GCA_048635645.1 Sulfurovum sp.
TCAGAAAAAACGTTGACGAAAAAAAAAGATAGCGAGGAAAGGATCAGGGAACCAACCTTTTTTAAAATATAAACCCAGCTTAATCAGAAAAAACGTTGACGAAAAAAAAAGATAGCGAGGAAAGGATTTGAACCTTTGATCTCTGGGTTATGAGCCCAGCGGGATTGGCCAGACTACCCCACCTCGCTAACAGCTTATAGTTATAGATATGAGTATGTTTAAAAAGCTTTGGTCTGCGGAAGGATCTCCCGGGGAGCCTAACCTGTTTTGAAGGGTTTTAGTAGCTCTTTTTTCTTCTCAAAGTGGGCTCTCAGTGGCGCTATCTGCTCTTCAAGTCCTGTAGCTATGCCATTCTTAAGGTCCATCGGGTGCACTTTTCCTGAAACATAGGCTTTTTCCAGCTCGGCATAGGACTCGAATTCAAGGTCTCCGCCAAACTTCGCAGGACGCTCTATGCTCAAACCCTTGTCCCTGAACAGGATATACCGCGCGATCTCAAGCACAGGATTGCCTTTCACCTCTTTCGGGCACCAGGCGCTTTTTATCTTTCTCTCTATCTCTTTCTTTGAATCGTGTATGAGGATAGAACTGTCCGGCTTGCTCTTGCTCATCTTGCTGCTTATCTTCAGGTCCATCTTCGCATCCTCATCCAGACCAAGGAGCTTTGGCTCGAGAAGTCCTGGCAAGAGATGAGTGTGCAGGGCCACCGGCTTTGGTGCCTTTATCCTGCCTGCTATGTCACGCAAGAGCATGTGTATCTTCCTCTGGTCAATTCCCGCATGCGCCAGGTCAACATCAAGCTCGAGTATGTCTGCTGCCTGCATCGCAGGGTACATGAACTGGGCTGTGTCAAGGGAGTCTGATTCCTTCCGCCCCATTATCGTAAGGCATCTCTTTGTCCTTGCGACCGTGCTTGCCTTGGCTATCCTCATAGTATTCATCCAGTAATCGTCATTATTGTGATATAGGCTTGAGCCTGTGACAAACCTAAGCCGCTTCGGCTTTCCCAGGAAAAGCCTGAATGCCTCTTCAAAATATTTCACTCCTGCCTTTACCCTATCCCAGTCCCCTCCAAGCTTGTTGTTAAGAACACTGTGCCAGTCTGCAAGGAAGATAGTGCAGTCAAAACCAGCCTCCAGGAGGTCCTTTATCTTGTTTCCTGTGACAAAAAGGATCCCAAGATGCAAAAGGCCGGATATCTCATAGCCGATATAGTGTTTTGGATGGGTCTTTGTCTCGAATAGCTCTCTAAGCTCCTCTCGTGTTACAACCTCTTCCGTTGGGTCTCTCAGTACAAGGGCCATCCTGGTGTCTATATCCATCGAAATCGGTTTATTTAAATATGGACAGATATATCTACTTATCGAAAATGACAGAACATACTTTGATTTTCTCAAAAAATATTCCAGACCAATGGTTCTAGATGATAGTCGTCTCTCTGGCTGAACGTAATGTAAAGGAATTGCTTGCCTCTGCAAAGGCTTGTGATGGAAAGGCAGACATCATAGAGGCAAGGCTGGATTTTCTTCAGGACCTGAGCGGCATTTCAGCCCTTAAAGACATAAAACTTCCTTTGATCTGCACGTGCAGACCAACCTGGGAACTTGGGAAATTCAAGGGCTCTGAGATGGACAGGATGCGGGTGCTGAACAAGGCTGTTGAGTTCTGCGAGTTTATCGACATAGAACTTTCCTCTTTCAAAAAGGACTCTATCTTATCCATTGCAGAAGAGGAAGGGGTCATCTCGATAGTGTCAAAGCACTATTCTGATGCTCCTGGCTTGAATGCCCTTGAAAAGGACCTTAAAGAATGCAACGGGGACATTGCAAAGATAGTTCCGATGGCAAAGCAACCTGAAGAAAGCATAAGCATCTTAAAGTTCGCTCATAAGCACCCAGGGACGATAGCATTCTGTTCTGGAATGGGAGGGATTGCAAGCAGGTTCTTGTCCCTTGGCCTTGGGAACCCCTTCATGTACACATGCCTTAATGAGCAGACCGCTCCAGGGCAATTGCAGGTCGACACTGCCCTCAAAGTGCTTAAGAAGATGAAAGGGAAAAAATTCCCTTCTGGTGTCAAAGGTGTCCTTTCGTTTGAAAAGGAGTTCCTTCATTAGATAGGTATTTAATAGTGAACGGTCCTTAGTAACTGTTGAAATGAAAACAGTGATAATCTCCATAGGCGGGTCTGTGCTCATCCCTGACCTTGATCCTTCAAGGATAAAGAAATTCGCTGATGCACTTGTAAACCTTAAAAAGAAAAACATCAAGGTGCATGTGGTCGTCGGCGGGGGGAAGGTCTCAAGGGAGTACATAAAAGCGGCAAGAGCTCTTGGCGCGAATGATTCTGAATGCGACAAGCTTGGTATTGATTTCACACGGCTCAATTCACGGCTTCTTATCGCGGCATTGAAAAAGAACGCATTTCACGAGCCTGTCTTACGCATTGAGGACGCCGCATCAATAGACACAGACCAGATCATTGTCATGGGTGGAACGCATATCGGGCACACCACCGATGCTGTCGCTGCGCTTCTTGCAGAATATATTAGGGGAGACCTGCTGGTCATAGCCACGAACGTTGACGGGGTCTATGACAAAGACCCGAACAAGAACCCAAAGGCCAAGAAATTCAGCCGCATCTCAGCTTCAGAATTGGTCCAGATCGTCATGAGCAACACAATGAAAGCAGGCTCTGCAGGCGTTGTTGATCCCCTGGCCGCGAAGATCATTGAACGGTCTGGCATAAAGACAGTGGTCGTGAACGGGAATAATCCAGCTCAGATAGAGTCTGCCTGCTCAGGTGTTTATAAAGGCACTGTGATAAATTAGGCTTGTTTTCTAAGAAAGAAAAAAATGAGAAGCCAAGAACCCTTGCAGGCCCTTGGAAAAAGATTTATCAGATACAATTAACTGTGCCGTTAGCATAGGGTTTTGTTGCATTGGTTTGGCTCGCATAAACACATTCGCTACCAGTCCAATTCGAACAGTAGGTTACCATATCTATTGTCACTATGCAATATCCCGGAGTGCCCAAGGTGCACGGCGAGCAGGTGACATTCAGTATCTCTATCTCATAGTTCTCTGCAATCACGAATATCTTCCTTGCTGTTCCGAATTGCGGCCCGACCAGAGACACTTCTATCGTGTTGTCATCCCTGACAGAGGCATTCTCTATAGGGACCACTGCAAGTCCGCCAGCGGGTATTGAAATGGCTGATATTATTACGGTCTCACCGTTCACAATGACATTCACTGATGTGATATTAGTATTTCCAAGATTCTGGACCACCACTCCTGTGCGTGTGGAGTTCAAAGCAAGGATCCTAAGATTTCCTGCAAGGCTTGTCTGCACTGTGGCAACCTGCGTCTCGCTGGTGGTCATTATCCTCTGCTGGTTCACCGCAAACCAGGTATATGCTGCCGCGGATATCACAACGACCATGGACAAGAGAAGAACAATAGAGATTATTGGAGTTATTCCTCTTTGTCCACAGAGTTTTTTAAAAGCCAAGTACATACTCAATAAAAATCCATCTCAATATATAAAGCTTTCTTGTTCGGACTATTCCATGCCAACTAAAGGGCAGGTAGGGTAGAAACATATAAAGAAGGCAGGATAATCCATAAGTCATAGCAGAACACACTATGATCAAACATGCAGGAAGAAAAATGGCGCGAATAGCAAAAATGCACAGATTCCCCTTGCATATATATAACCTAAAGAAAAAGGCACTGGAAAAGAAGGCACTGAAAAAGGTTGAAGTATCAAAGAGACTCACAAAAAAGATACTCGGCAGGATAAGCAAGCGGTTCGCCTCTGCAAGACATAACTACTACGACAAAAAAGAGAAGGCTGCGATCGATGATATGCTCTTCTCGTCAGAGGAGCTCCCTATTCTTGGAAAAGAATACTGGTTCCTTCTTTTCATAGAAAAAAAGGGAAAAAGGCAGCTTATGGTGACATTCGGTAGGGGAAAATTAAAAGGATACTCTGTGAACGAAACATCCATTGAAAAAAAGAGAGATAATAGCATATTCGAATCCTGGTACTATGACAACGGAGTGAAGGAACAACCAACAAGAACCACCAAGACAAATGTCAAGAAAAGAGGGCTGAGCACGTTTGGTGATGGTGTTGAGTTCACATTCAGTGGAAGCTACCCAAAGTATGAAGTTTGCCTTAAGAATGAGGGAAAACCCACCGCAAAGCTAAAACTCAAGGTTCCAGAGAAGGGAGAGAGATTTGAATTCGTAGAATATTTTAAAGTAATGTTCGGCTTCGGAGCCATCAGCATATTCCCTGAATTCAAAGGAACCCTTAATGGAAAGAGATTTGAAGGCAGCTGCTTTGTGCAAAAGGTGGTCGTAACCGCTCCGATCATTCCGTGGAACTGGTGCAGGGTGCATTTTAGGAATGGCTCAGTGCTCTCGTATTTCACCCTCAGGATCCCAAAGACACCTAAGAAATTCTGGACCGCGCTTAATTTTTATGATGCAGAAAGCAATAAGATCCATCACTTTTCAGGTGCAAAGATCTCAAAGTTCGGCAAAAGCCAGACATACGTTTACCTCGAAACCGAGAGCAGGGATTCAGAGCTTGAATGTGTCTTGAAGGTATATGCTTCAAAAAGATTCAAGATGAAAAACAGGATCCTTTTCAATTATACTCAATATCTTGTAAATGTCGAAAGCGTTCGCTTCAGGACAGGCAGAAAAGTGATATCAGAAAAGGATCTCGACGCTGGGACCGGTTTCATGGAAGACACGGACGGGATTCTATTATAGCCTACCAATTTGATTTTTTCTAAAAAAGAGAACAAGACGGGTCAAAGACCTGCGCAACGATCCCAAGAGGATGATCCTGCCCTTATATGCCGTTCGAGATCAAGAAGTTATATATTTTTCTATATAAGAGGAAAGCATATGCTTGACAGTAAAAAAGAATCCGACACT
>JAIVYC010000067.1:0-4855 GCA_048635645.1 Sulfurovum sp.
TTGTTTTTTCAATAGGCCCTGGGAATTTCACTTATGAGTATGATTCTTTCATGAAGAATGCCATATACCTCCATTCTCCCTCCTCTTTGCCTTCAAAGTATTCCGTGATACTCACTGTCCCTGACTATTATTCCATTGGAACAACTGATTCCTATACTGTTCCTGGCTCTTTCCCTCTTTATGTTAAGTTCGAGAAGGGGTCAGGACCTATATGGACCGCAGCCGATGATCTGATCGACCTGACCTCATGCAGTTGGTATTACATGGATTTTGATGCCGGCGCCTCTTCTTTGAATGTTTCATCTGGCGCGTGTCTTGGCTATTCGAACGCTTTGATAATAAGGGGCGCTGGTGGGCAGAAGGCCGATATCCTGCTGATCATGAACTCTTCTTCCCCTTCAATGATTTACCCTTCGGACCTGACCGTTCTGGACCTTGTCTCTGGCTTCTCGATCTCGCGGTACCCTGTCCTTTCAGCGCCTTGAATGCGAATATCGAGAGCAGGCATGCAACAAGGAAGAATGCGAAAAAGGCCTCATATCTTGTCTTCTCTTCTATTGGTTCTCTTTCCTCTTTGGCCACGCTTTTTTCCTCTGTCTGCTCTTCAGTGACTTCCTTTTCTTCTGTCGCACTAATATCCTTTGCAGTTTCTGTCTTGCTTTCAGCTATTTCTTCTGTTGTCTCAGCGCTTTCTGGTGCCTGCCCTACTATCCCCCCAAGCGCTCCTCCTGCACCACCAGGGGCTCCGCTTGATTGCGGGGGTTCCGGTGGTATCTCAGGGACCTCTATACTGTATCCATACCAATTATCATCAGCGCAGATGCCTCCTGATTGAACGCACTTATACACCCATATCCTTCCATTAGTGTATGAGAGGCTCCACTCATCAAGCGTTGGTGTTGTCTCAGGCCCTTTTTCAAGTACCTCTGTGCCCATGAGCGTGCCCGCGGGGTTGTAATAGTACACCTTAGGGCCGGTTATAAAGTACATATAATACCCGTCTGTTGCTATTTGGAACGCTCTTCCCATCTCATAGCTGTCAAGCCCTGGGTTTAGCCCTATCTCTCCTATCTTCTCTCCTCCAGGAAATGCATACTTCACAACTTTTCCGTTATAGTGGTCCAGCATCCAGCTTCCGTCAGGGCTTATGGCTATCTTGCTTGAGGGGGTCTGTAACTGGTGTTCTCCTATTGGCTCAAGAGCGTCTTCTTTCAGCTCATATATCCTGTTCTCATTGTCTTTCACGTATATTTTTCCCGCGGCATACTGTATCCCTCTGCTGTCTACTCTTGTCTCTATGCTCTTTTGGAATATGCCCTCTTTTGAGTATACTGCGATCCTCCCGTCTGCTGGGTCCTTGTTGCCTCCGTTTATGCTGTAGTAGTTCGTCCCGTCCCAGGCAAGTCCTGTCGGGTATGTGAATCCGATCGAGCCTCCCACGTCAAGCCTGTCATTGAATGAGATCTCTGGGCTGACCATTGCATGTGAAGCTCCTAAGATAAGAATTAGCGCGATTATTCCTGCCTTCATACTTTCCTGTTGGTTTTTCTCTTTTTTAAATCTTTTTGCCGAGAAGTCCCCTTCCAATCTTTGAGCGGTGGGGGATGGCTCGGCTTGGAATACCGGCAGTCTCCACTGTCTAACGCTATATGAATAAGCAAATTGAAAAGAGGGAAAGTGAAAATCTTAACCGATTTTCGCTTTGCATGCTTTGAGCATGCAAACACGCCTGTGGAAACCGAACCTCTTTTGAGTCCTTTGAGCCAGAAAGTTCAGTCAATGAAGCAGGAAGCCGCTTCCAAGACAACTTAGCTTTTGGTGGCGGTAGTTCACATCTTTTTCAGCTCAGTAAAGTTTATCTAATAGGGGATTTTTACTTCATCCATGGCAAAGGTCACGATAGCGCAGATCTCAGAGGCTCTTTCAAAGGAGATGGATTCTGGCGAGGTGAATCTTTCCAAGTTCCAGAAGCGCATCGGGGCTACTGATGCCCAGATGAAAAAGGCCTTGCAGCTCTTTGGCCTGACGCCTGAGGAGCTTTCTCAAAAGAAACCCTCTAAGTCCAAGGACAATCTTGTCCTTACTCCTCTTGATACCCTTTATGACCGCCTTCAGGAGGGCGATCTAAAGGTGTTCGAGCTTGCAGAGGAGTTCGGGCTTCCGAACGCTGTCATTGAGTCCTGGGCGGCTCTCATGGAGCGCAGGGGCATCGCAAAGCTCACCTATCCTGTGAATTTTTTTACAACTCCTATTATCTCAAAGGCAGGGACTGTGCAGTCAACTCCTGAGCCGACCCCCCCGACCAATGCTTCTTCGTTGGAGAGCTATGTCATCAAGGCGGATAATGTCCCTACTCAGATCAGGATCTTTGATGTCGCGTCTCAGGTGCAGCCCCTTTATCACGTTACAATGCCCAGGCTTGGGCCTGCGACAGGGGCGTGCATTGACCTGATAATCGAGGCGCTTGCAGAGAATGTGACTGTTGAGACCGAGGATATCTCAAATCCCAAGAAGATCACGGCGTTGAAGGAGGTATTTCTCGGTGTTTCTCATCAGCAGTTGGTTGAGCTGTTCCCGAAGCTTGATGCCACGACTTGCGATGTCTTGTCAGGCATACTCTTGCATAGGGCGTTTGGCTTGGGGAAGCTTGAGCTTGTGATGGCTGATGATTTTCTTGAGGAGGTCGTTGTCAATGGCTCTGCTCTTCCGTTGGGTGTCTATCATAGGCAGTATGGTTGGTTGCAGTCCAATGTGTTCCTTTCTTCAGAGGAGGAGATCTACAATTACTCCTCTCAGATAGGTAGGAAGATCGGCAGGCAGATAACGACCCTTGAGCCCATCATGGATGCGCATCTTTTGACAGGTGACCGCGTTAACGCAACTCTTTTCCCTATCTCGAGCAAGGGCAATACTATAACCATAAGGAAGTTCGCACGCAATCCATGGACGATCACCAATTTCATAGACCCTAAACACAACACCCTCTCTTCCGGTATCGCCGCGTTTCTCTGGCTTGCAATGCAGTATGAACTGAATGTCCTTGTGGCAGGGGGGACCGCTTCAGGCAAGACCTCTATATTGAACTCTATCTGCGCTCTCATCCCGCCGACCCAGAGGTTGCTGAGCATTGAGGATACCCGTGAGCTGGCCTTTCCCGCTTACCTGGAGTGGAACTGGGTGCCTCTTACTACGCGGAACCCGAATCCCGATGGCAAGGGAGAGGTTGACATGCTTGACCTGATGGTCAGCGCCCTCAGGATGAGGCCTGATCGTGTGATCCTTGGTGAGATGAGGAAGAAGCGCGAGGCAGAGGTTCTTTTCGAGGCTATGCATACGGGCCATAGTGTCTATGCCACTATGCATGCAGAGACCATTGAGCAGGTTTATAGGAGGCTTGTTGAGCCGCCGATGGAGATCCCTGCGAGCGAGCTTGATGCTTTGCACATAGCCATCACCCAGTTCAGGGACAGGCGCACAGGCAGGAGGAGGACATATGAGGTTGCCGAGCTTATGCCTTCAGGCTATAGGGATAAGGCGCATTTCAATACTCTTTTCAGGTGGTCTCCTAGGACAGATAAGTTTGATGTGCAGAACAAGAGCTCAAGGATCTTTCAGGAGCTTAATGTCCACACAGGGATGACCGAGCGTGAGATCACGCAGGACCTGCGTTCTAAGAAGGCGGTTCTTGAGTGGATGCTTGCTAACAGCCTGTCTGATGTGGATCAGGTCGGGGCGACCATGTGCTTCTATTACAAACATCCGGATGATCTGCTTAAGGCGGTCGAGAAGAAAAAGAAGCCAGCTCAGGTTTTTTGAATGCGAATACCATTGATGCTTGTCCCATTGGGCACTGCTCAGAAGCTTACTCGCAAGTTTAGGGGGCTTTTCGGCAAGTTTCTGCTAATATACCCTGGGCTCAAATATGATCTTATTCAGGCAAATATGCGCATACCTGCGGATAGTTATCTTGCAGTGTGTTTCCTTTCTGCTTTTCTTTGGGGTTTCCTTGTTTTCGGTCTTATCCTTGCGTTGCAGCTTTCTGTTGCAGGGGTTCCTTTCCCTGAGGCTGTGAGGGCAGCATCTCCTGGGGGCTTGCTCTTTCTCATGTTCTACCTCTATTTCACCTCTTATCCAAAGGTGTATGCTGGCAAGATCGCGCAGTCTGTTGACAAGGACCTGATCTTTGCGCTTAAGGACCTTCTTTTGCAGGTGAGCGTTGGCATCCCTCTCTATAACGCGATGGTTAACGTGAGCAGGGCAGAATATGGCACTGTTTCCTCTGAGTTTGCAGAGACCGTGCGGCAGGTGAGGGTCGGGATGCCTATGGAGGCGGCTCTTGAGCATATGGCTATACGCACTAATTCAGAGTTCATGAAAAAGGCGGTATGGCAGATCAGGAACGGCTGGAAGGCTGGCGCGTCCCTTAAGGGGGTTCTACAGAGCCTTGTCGTAGACCTTATGAATAACAAGCGGAATCTTATAAAGGGTTATGGACAGGAGCTTAACATGTGGGTCCTTGTTTACCTCTTGTTCGCGGTCGTGGCTCCTACGATAGGGACCACTCTTCTTGTTGTCATGTCTGCGATGACCGGAGCTTCTGTGACTCCTTATACTTTTGGTATGCTTATCGGCTCCTCTGTCATGGTCCAGATCTTCCTTATAGGCTTTGTTAAAAGCCGCCGTCCGGTGGTGGCCGCATGAAGTTAAAGCTCTTTGGCAGGGAGATCGGTGTGTTTTTTTCCAGGCAGCGGGTTTACAGGACCTTTGCAAAGGCTTACCCTGGCTCTTTCAGGAAGAGCATGAAGCAGCTTCTTGTGTATGCTGGGTATGATTGTTCTGCTGACCTGTTCCTTGG
>JAIVYC010000068.1:0-4735 GCA_048635645.1 Sulfurovum sp.
CTTGACAAGCTCTGCGCCCTTCTCAAGTTCCATGCCTGACATTTAGAGCATATGCTTATAAGCTTTTATTGCCTAGAGAATGGATATGGGATGTACGATTCTTGTCGGCGGACAATGGGGAGATGAAGGTAAGGGAAAGATAATCTCTTCGCTTGCACTAAAGGATGCGCCTTCTGCCATAGCAAGGGCAGGGGTCGGGCCTAACGCAGGGCATACCATCTATCATAATGGAAAGAAATTCGGGCTCAGGGAGATCCCATGCGGTTTTGTCCAGGAAAAATCAAAACTGTATATCGGTGCTGGTGTACTTGTGGACCCTGAGATATTCATAAAGGAGATCGATGAAACAGGCGCAAGAGGCAGGGTCTTTATGGACAGTAGGTGCACTGTGATAACTCCTGAGCACAAGGAAAGGGACACGCATCCTGATCTTAAGGGGAAGATAGGGACCACCGGGACCGGTTGCGGGCCTGCGAATTCTGACAGGGCCTTGAGATGCGCAAAGCTTGCCAAGGATTTCCCTGAATTGTCAGAGTTCATAGTCGATGTTCCATCTGAGATCAATGGTTTCCTTGACAGAAAAGAGAATGTGCTTATAGAAGGCAGCCAGGGCTCCCTTCTTTCGCTCTATTATGGGCACGTGTATCCTTTTGTGACATCAAAAGACACCCATGCATCGGCTTTTGCCACCGACGTCGGGGTCGGGCCTATGCGGATCGATGATGTCCTTGTTGTATTCAAATCGTTTCCCTCACGGGTCGGTAATGGTCCTTTCCCTACAAGGATGACAAAGGAAAGGGAAGAAGAGCTCGGGATCCATGAGTATGGGACAGTGACAGGAAGAGAGAGGGATATCGGGGAATTCGATTTCAAGCTTGCAAGGTACAGTTGCATGCTGAACTCTGCGACCCAGATCGCCTTGACCTGCCTGGATTATGTGGACAAGTCTGTGATGGGTGTTTCAGAGTATGATAAGTTATCTGATAAGGCAAAGGGATTCGTGAAAAAGGTAGAGAGTGAATTGAACGTCCCTGTTACTCTTATCAGCACTGGGCCTGAGTCAGAGGATTTGATTGATCTAAGAGAAGAGAAATTATAATCAGGATATTTGGAGCTCTACGATTCCTGTATAAGCCCTACCACTGGAGTCTGTTATGCGGCTGTTTATTGTTATATTTGTAATCTCATTTCCACTGAGCGTTATCGGCTTGTCATAATAGGTCACTCCATTTATTGTCGCAGTTAAAGAGAAAGTTCCGGAAAAAATATTAGGGATCGTTCCACTTGCAATTCCTGCAACTGCTGTGGCCAATTGGGGCTTGGTGCATCCTACAGCTGTCCAGCTCAGGCCTGTTAAATCATAGGGGGTATTGCCGACTGTGCAGGGCTGGCCATAATTCGTTGAGTTCAATGGCTCGCAATACCCTGCGATACAGACCCTTTCTGAAGCACAGTCTGATATCACATTGCAGGTTTGCACCACACAGTCACCCGCAATGCAAGAGTATATTCCGCAGGATTGTGTTGCCCAGGTTCCACTGTCGCAGTATCTCTTTGTCCCTGAGTCAAAGCAGTCAGGCGCTGGGTCAAGATGCGAGTATACCGCCCCATCATGGACGCATTGGTCTGTTTCAGAGCAGAAGCTTCCTGCATCATAGTCTGAGTTGCAGTAGCCTGACTCACAGGTTGAATTGGACGAACATGGCTGGCCGTTTTGCGCGAGTGTCTGGTTTAGATAGAGGGTTCCAGGTTGTCCTGCTGTGCTTAGTGTGCCACCATTAACTGTTATCGCACCGGCCCAGCTGCTATTGTCTGTGTAATAGACTGCTATCCTGCCTCCTCCACCGCTTCCATAGGAACCGGCTGCACAAGTATGCCTGTTCCCTCCATTGGCAGTTATAGTGCCGGAACCTGCGAAAGTCCCAGCAACAAGATAGATACTCCCGCCTGAACCACCACCATGAGCACAAAGACCACCATTAGCCCCAGCAGCAGAAATAGTGCCATCAACAGTCAAAACACCAGAAACATTCAACTTAACAGCACCACCGCCGGCACCACCACTACTGCAACCGCCGCCACTGCCCATATCAACAGGCTCGGTCAAAGAACCATAAACAGCAGGGCCATTCCCACCCTTGCCTCCATAACTCGCACCATAACCATAACAACCGCCAGTAGAACCAGCCCCGCCAGGACCCGCACCAGCACCAAAACCACGTCCAGCCGCGCTAAGGGTTCCCTCTATCAAAGCGGATGTCGCGGTTATGTTTAGAGGAGTCCCTGAGCAGGTGTATACTGTGGTTCCGCTTGCCACTGCGAAGGCTCCGACATTGGTATGCTCTCCACAGATGACCTCAGCATTCGCTGGTGTCCAGTCAGCGCCTCCGTGATCTCCCCCCGCGGTATTATCCCATGCGAAAGATAGGGGAACAAACAACAATATAAAGAGTAAATAAATAGGCTTCAGTTCCATAAGAAAAAAGAAAACTCTTGGATATAAAATAGCTCCCCTGCGATCTATTCTAGTTCTATCGTGTGTATCCTGGTATGCTTGGCTCCTTCTGGTGTGAGCTCGCTCTTGTATAAATGCACCTTGTCTGCCTGGAATTCCCCCAGGTCCACTGGCCTCTTTAGGTATTCAAGGAGCTTTTCCTTGTCAGATACATTCCTTACTCTTGCTATCGTGAGATGAGGGACATATCTCTCTTTCTGCCCCAGAGACTCGTTCAGGGACCTGCTTATCCCCTCAAGCTCACGGCTTCCTTTACTGACACCTATCCAGATGACCCGAATGTAATTCTCGTTTGGGAAGGCGCCGAGACCTGAGAAGTGGACGGCAAACTTCCTCGTGTCCTTCAGAGATTCCATTGCTTTTATCGCTTTCTTCGCCTCTTTTATCTCGCCGAGGAACTTTAGGGTCAGATGGAAATTTCCCTTTTGAAAGCTTCCTGTGACGAATTCTCTTAGACCCTCCTGTATCTCTCTTATCTTTTCCTGCATTTCTTCAGGTATGTCTATGGCTATGAAGGCTCTCATGTGAGTGATTAGTGGAAAAAAAGCTATAAATGTGAACGTCCTTTCTCTCTGGTATGATCATAGGTGTTGCGGGATATCCCTGCTCTGGAAAGAACGAGGTCTCGACCCAGCTTAAGGCCAGAGGGTTCAGGGTGCTTCATATGCATGAGATCGTTATGGAAGAGGTTGCGAAAAGGGGTCTTGATATCAATGAGAAGAACATGGGGATGGTCGCAAATTCCATACGCGAGAACTGCAGCAAGGGGTATATCGCAAGCTGTATGGTCAAGAGGACGCAGCAGCACAAGAACGTGTGCATTGATGGCATAAGGGATTTTCATGAGGTGAACATCTTCAGGAATGCCTTTGGAGATAATTTTGCTCTTATAGCTGTGACCGCAAGCAGGGAGACAAGGCTCAAGAGGGCTCTTTTAAGGGGGAGGAAGGACGATGCAAGTGATGAGAAGGCCTTTTTTGAGAAAGACAAGAGGGAGGCTTCCTGGGGGCTTGACAAAGCGCTTGATCAGGCAGATCATGCCATAGAGAATGAGGGCACTTTTGATGAATTGAAGGAAAAGGTTAAAAACACTCTAGATAAAGTCTTAAATAGTAAGTAGGGTTTAATTAATTGCAGTTGACGGAGGTTATTTTAATGGGCAGGATTCTCTCAAGGGAAATTCAAAGCAAGACAGTGGTAAGCGAGGAAGGGAAGATGTTTGGAAAGGTGATGGATATCACCGCCGACGTGCAGACCGGCGAGCTTATCAATATGGTCGTGGAGCCTACGAAATATGTGCAGACGCACTTTGATAATCTGATTTCTGATGAGAGAGGAAGGATCCTGCTTCCCTTTAGCTCAGTGCAGGCCGTCGGTGACTTTGTGCTTATAAACGAGAAAGACGTCATATAGAGGCGCTTGTTTGCCGGATCTACTTCTTCTGCAGGAGCCTTGCTGCATTCCTGAAAAACCCTAGGAAAAAGGCCCTTGCTAAGAGCTCGTTCTGGAAGAACTTCTCAAACCTGACCATTCCCTTGAAAAACGCATCCTCTAAGAGTATGTCTCTTATTTCTTTCAGACAATTCCCGCCCTCAAAGATAATGATAGACCTGAGCAGCAGCTGCTCTATCGGCAGACTAAGCGACCTTAGATCCCCTTCATCTATCGGGACTATCCCTTTTTTTGATACAACGAAATTTTCAGGATTATCTCCAAGATTCACTCCCATTAGCCATGCTTTTACCTGAGGGTATGCGAACCTTGCGCCAAGGGTCTCTGCCTGTTCTTCTTGGCGAACGACTTTAAGGTCCTCGCTTATAGGGTATCCTTTGTAATAGGAGATCGTGAACCTGATGGGTTTTTTGCTTGGAACTCCTGCCAAGATCTGGACTCCAACATCTTCGTACATCTTCTTCAAACAGCCGGTCCATTTGATCCTTAGAGCAGGAACTGTGAATTTAAGCACGATATGGATGAGCTCCTCGCTCTTCTCCAGGGTAAGGAAATAGACCATTTTTTTTGGATACTTTTCAACCTTCACGAGACGGTCATACTTCAGGGGAAGGGAATCCAGGACCCTTTGCATGAACTCTGACACTTTGACTTCATATTTATCAGGCATATCAATTAGTAGGAGTCCTGGTTTTTAAAGTGCAGGGTTTTCAAATTGTGGTATAGAACTCTTTCATCTTCTCGAATAGCTTTGCTGCAGGGAGGCTC
>JAIVYC010000069.1:0-4654 GCA_048635645.1 Sulfurovum sp.
TCTTGAGTTCTCAAAAGCAGCTGAGGAAAAGATCATAAAGGCAGGCGGAAAAACCCTGACCATAGAGCAGTTCATAACAGAGAATAAAAGCGCCAGGATATTAGTATGACAATACAAGTAATAGACGCGACAGATCTTGTGCTCGGAAGAATGGCGACAACCATAGCGAAGAAGATAATAGAAGGAGAAGAGGTTGCCGTAGTAAATGCCGAGTCAGCCGTTATATCAGGCAAAAAGAAAATGATCATTGATAAATATAAGAAAGCCTATGCAGCCGGCTCAAAATACAACGGCCCCTTCTGGCCGAAAAGACCAGACCTTTTTGTCAAACGCTCAGTAAGGGGAATGATACCATGGAAAAAGGCGAGCGGCAAGGAAGCATTCAAAAGACTGAAAGTATACATAGGAGTTCCAGACGCATATAAAGAGGTCGAAGCCATGGTTTGTGAGACAGCAAAAGCATCAGATCTAGGGACCCTCAACAGGATAAAGGTAGGCGTATTATGCAAACAGCTAGGGTGGTCAGGTTGAAAAAGCGGAAAAAGATCGCAGAAAAGATCGCAATCGGCATAGGAAAACGCAAGAAAGCAGTGGCAAGAGCGATAGCAACAAAAGGGAAGGGAGTTGTCAGGGTAAACTCAAAGCTCCTGGATGTCTACAAACCTGAGATGTACCTACTGAAGATGAAGGAGCCGCTGCTGATAGCAGGAGACAGGCTCTCAAAGATCAACATAGATGTAAGCGTCTCTTCCGGCGGCTTTGCAGGCCAGGCAGATGCGACAAGGACTGCCATAGCGAACGCGATAGTCAATTATTTCCAGGACGACGAGCTTAAACAGGAATACCGCAAATATGACCGGACCATGATAGTAGGGGACTCAAGGCAAAAAGAGGCCAAGAAACCCCTTGGACCGGGCGCGAGGTCAAAGAAGCAAAAGAGCTATAGGTGAGAAAATGCTGATACCGATAAGATGTTTTACATGTGGCAGCGTGATAAGCGCGAAATGGGAAGAATACAGGGATAGAGTGAACTCAGGGGAATCCCCCAAGAAGGTGCTCGATGACCTGAAGATCAAGAGATACTGCTGCAGAAGCATGATGCTGTCCACTGTAGATCTTATGGACGATATCGCGACTGTCAGTGCTCACTAGGGGGCCGTAGGGTAGCTTGGTTATCCTATCCGCTTGGGGTGCTGGTGACTCCAGTTCAAATCTGGACGGCCCCATATTACCTTGAGGTGATGTTAATGAAATACACGAAATATGAAGAAGCAAGAGTGATCGGTTCAAGAGCACTGCAAATATCAATGGGCGCACCCGTGCTACTTAAAGACATAAAGCAATCAGACCCAATAGAGATAGCAAAAGCCGAGCTCGCAGCAAGCGTGATACCGATAACAGTTCTCAGAGACAGTTCCTAGATGCTGGACTCGACCATCAGGAAGGTAACTGCAAGGAAGATCCTTGACAGCAGGGGAAACCCAACAATAGAGATCGAATTATATGCAAGGAGCGCGAGCGCGAGAGCATCAGCCCCTGCAGGCGCAAGTACAGGCATGCATGAGGCAAGGGCCTTCCCTGATGGAGGGGTCGACAGGGCAATAGAGATGGTCAAGGACGACCTGCAAGAGCGTCTTGTAGGAATGCGCGCGACAGAACAGAAGTCCATAGACGGGATGCTCAGGCAGGCAGACGGGACAAAGGACTTCTCACGCATAGGCGGCAGCATGGCAATAGCAATATCAATGGCGACCGCAAAGACCGCGGCAAGGGTGCTTAAAAAACCATTGCATACCTACCTGGGCCCGAAAAGGGTGCTTCCATTCCCATTAAGCAAGATGATCGGCGGAGGAAAACACGCAGCAGGACCGTCCCCTGACATACAGGAATTTCTTGCCTGCCCGCTCGGCGCGAAGACCATGGAACAGGCCCTCTCTGTGAACGTAATGCTGCATCAAAGGGTTCGCCAGGCAATAGTGAAAAAGGACAAGCACTTTGCAGGCGGAAGAGACGATGAAGGCGGATGGGCGCCGGCACTAAAAGATAAGCAGGTCCTGAACATCCTTGAACAGGAAAAATCAGCCCTTGAAATGAAGCTCAAAGTAAAGATAGGGATAGGCCTGGACATGGCAGCATCATCCTTTTATGACCCGAAGAAAAAAAAGTACATATACCAGAGGGAGAACAAGGAGCTTACGGCCAGGCAGCAAATGGAGCTTGTGCTCGAGCTTATAGACAGATACAAGCTCTTCTATATCGAGGATGCCTTTCATGAGAACGACTACAGGTCCTTCTCAAGGCTCACGAAAAGAACAAAAGACAAACTAATATGCGGGGACGACCTTTTCGTGACGAACCATGAGCGCATTGCAAAAGGGATAAGTTTAAAAGCATGCAATGCCGTAATAATTAAACCAAATCAGATAGGAACCGTGACAGATACCATACAGGCAATACGCCTTGCAAAAGAGAACGAGCTAGTTCCTGTCGTTTCCCACAGGTCTGCAGAGACCGAGGAAACTTTTATAGCTCACCTTGCAGTTGCTTTCGCCTGCCCAATGCTAAAGACAAGCACAAGCGGCGGAGAAAGACTTGCAAAACTGAACGAGCTTATAAGAATAGGAGAAGAAGACATTAAATTAGGAGTGATATAAAAATGGCAGAGGAAGCACTACTGACGACCCTTGATACATACCTTGCAGCAGGAGTTCATATAGGAACCCAGCAGAGAGACAGCACAATGAAGGACTTTATCTACAACATACGCCCGGACGGTCTTTCAGTGTTCAACCTGCAGCATATAAACTCAAGAGTAAAGGCAGCAGCCAAGCTTATAATCCAATATCCAACAGAATCAGTGCTCGTCGTATCAGCGCGCGAGAGCTGCAAGAAAGCGGCGGCAAAGTTCGCTGAGGTCACAGGATGCAAGGCAATGACCGAGCGGTTCATGCCAGGCAGCCTCACAAACCCCGTTTACAAGGGCTATATCGAGCCAAAGCTCCTAATATCAACAGACCCGAATCTTGACGTGAACGCTGTGAGAGAGGCAAGGCTCAATGGCATGCCTATCATAGGATTCTGCGACACGAATACCAACACAGGCAATCTTGACCTTGTTATCCCAGGCAATAACAAAGGCAGAAAATCGATCTCCCTCTTATGGTACCTGCTCTCCAGAGAGGTCCTAAAGGAAAGAGGCGATCTCGCAGAAGACGCTGAAGCACCTTTTACCGCAGATGATTTCCTTTCCGCTCAATCAGACGAAACAAGAAGAAGAGTGGACCCAGATAAGAAAAGGCGCTTTGGAAAGGACAGGCCGAGAAGCGGAGCGCAAGGAAGTTTCAGACGCTGAATCCTAGATGAGAAACCCGCAAGTCGCAGGAACATTCTATCCCTCAGACCCCGAGACCCTGAGGACCCAGATAAGGGAATTTTTTAGCAAGACACCCAAGCAAGAGCGAAAAGCATCCTTTGCAATAGCCCCTCATGCAGGATACACCTTCTCAGGACAGACAGCAGCCTTCACATACTCAGCGCTGGAAAAGGCAGATACCTACATAATAGTCGGCCCGAACCATCATGGAATGGGGATGCCTGTATCTGTCTCAATGCAGGACATCTGGGCGACACCGCTCGGCCCTGTCGAGCTTGACAGGGAGCTTGCAGCGCAGATATGCAGGCAGTCCCGCGCAGAACCAGGCGAGGACGCGCACGAGCTTGAGCATAGCATTGAAGTCCAATTGCCCTTTCTTCAGGAAAGGTTCACCAAGTTCAAAATAGTCCCCATCTCCATACTCCCATTTGGAAACACCGAAGAGATGCTCTCCCTATATTCAGAGATAGGGCATGCCATAGCAAAAGCAGTGAAAGAAAGCGGGAAGAAGGTTGCGGTGATAGCAAGCTCTGATTTCTCCCATTTCATACCAAAGGAAAAGGCAGAGCAACTGGACAAGATAGCCATAAAAAAGATAGAATCCCTTTCTGCAAAGGAATTCCTTGAAACAACGGTCACCCAGGATATGAGCATATGCGGGTTCGCACCGATAACCATAGCAATGCTCGCGGCAAAGGAACTCGGCGCAACAAAAGGCAAGCTTCTCCATTACACCACAAGCGCAGAAACGACAGGGGACACCTCTCAAGTAGTGGCATATGCCTCTATGATACTCGTTTAAAGCAGTATCCCTTCAGGTCAAAGTATATATACCGGCAGCACATTTGAGCTATTAACATGAAAAAGAACACCCAAATCTTTTGGATCTTTGGAGCACTTCAGAGCGCTACTTTGGGAGTGATCATCTTTCTCCTTTTCAGGTCTCTCAACACCATAGCAGGACTTGAAGTCATCGGGCTGGATACGCAGGTCCTCCTGAGCACTCTATTCCCCTTGTTCCTGCTGCTTGTTGAGTACCTAATATACACAAAGGAATGAACGCAAAGGAGCGGTCCTTGTTCAGGAAGAGCTGATTTTTTTCAAAGCATTTAGGAAATAACGCTCTATGCGAACAATTAATAAGCTAATCCCTCTATCTCTTCTAATATGATGGTACTGACAGCGGTCGGCTTTCTGCTGGTCGCGTATGCGATACTAAGGAGCTTTATCGCATGGACAAAAGGCGACCACTACTACCAGGCAGTGCCACTTGGCGCGATA
>JAIVYC010000070.1:0-4643 GCA_048635645.1 Sulfurovum sp.
GGTCGTAATAGAGAACAAAGCCCTGGGTGATCTTTGAGAGATTGCCTGCTTCAAGAGAATTGAACTGCACAGAAAGCGCACCCATGAGCGCGCCTAGATTGATCGATTTTAGCATGCCTTGTTCCATGAGCGCTCCGTCATGGCAGATACCGCCGAAAAAGCGGCCGTGCTCCCTGAAAAAAACCCACCTGGCATTAGGGGTTGTTGTGTATATCTCGCCTTGCTGGACGGTGAATTCCTCAACCTCAAAATCAGTATGGCCTCCCTCAAGGAAGATGAAATCCTCAAGATACGCGACTGACCTGTCAATCTTGGAACCGTAGTTGCGGGGGTAGATGAAATTGGAGATGAGGTAATCCCTAAGATAATGGAGAGAGATATCAAACACAGAGGCATCAGCGAACCCTGTTTCAAACATCCAGTCCTGGATCTCATGCATGGTATCCATGCTTATGAAAAACTTCTCGAATTCTTCAGCAGATAATTTACCGACCTTGAATGCTACATACCAGTCACCGCTGGAATTGCTGCGTCTGAGAGCGCCGGCAGCGCCCCAGACAAGACCCAGGTCAACCTCAAGAGGGTAGGAAGATGCCTGCCAGGAAAGGCCCTTTTGCCTGATCTTCCCATCAGTTTCCACTATGTAATTGAAAGTATCCGCAACATAGGGACGCATAAGCGCTCTTGTTTCATCAGTGCCGACCGTATAGACAGAGCCGTAATCGATGGCGATCGCAAGGGCGATGAGATAATAGTCAGGAGTCACATTGACATCCTCCAGAAGACCCATAAGAACTGCAAGCTGGGTATTGTACTCAGGTACAGGATAATTGAAAAAATCATGCGGTGGCACGCCATAATCATCAATTATCATAAGGGCCTTTTTCAACTGGTAATCATACTCTGATGCGGAAAGGATGTCAGCAAACCTTAACCTTGCATTCCTTGCCGCCCTGCTTTCTTCTATCGGAAGCTTATGAAGGTCATCATCGAGGTAGCCGAAAACCCCTGACTTGCGGAAGGCACGGAAGGTAAGGGAAGAGCTGTCTTTATCAAAAAAAGACTTTCTTGAGACAAAAATCCTGAAAAGATCAGCGTCTTCAGATATCAAGGCATCCACATAATCCCTTTCCTGGACGGTTATCCTGTGGTCGCTGAAAAAAAGGCCGGTCTCAAGTAGATATTTTGCGGCATCAGGGTCTTTTGCCTGTACTGTCTCAATCAGATCAAGATAGTCAAGCTCCCTTTGGCCGACACCGTCATAGACTTCAGGAAGCCTGAAAACCTGCTCAACGATCCCTAACTGCTCTGCCCTTTCAAAAAAAAGCAGCTCCTCATCAGACAAGGCATCATCAGAAAGAGATCCTGTCATTATGGCAAACTGGGCCCCTTTGGAGTGCTTTGGGAGCATATGGATGAAAGCTCGCTCTCTTTCTGAAACCCCGCCGGAATCGAGAGGCTTTAGCATGGAAAGGACACTGCTGTCAACCCCTGAACCGGCGGCCAGCCGGTAGGAAGGGCTTGAATAAGGAAGAAGAACTATTAAGATCAGGATTGAAACAAATATCAGATATCTCATGGAGCCTCCAAATTTAAACTTAGCTCTCTATAAAGCACGGGTCAAACATCCTCTAATCTTTCAGGAAGAATTTCCTCACAACTCATGACCTACTCCTTTGTCTCTGGCGGATTCCCTTCTGGATTCAAAGGTTCCGCCGTGCAAACACCGGCACAATATCCAAGCATCAGACCAGAGATATCAACAGAATCGCAAGGTCCGATAGCAAAGGCCTCTGGAGAATCTGGCTCTATAGATTTTAAAGTAGCGTAGACAATGTCTCCTGAAAAAACAGAGATATTCTCAACAGGGAAATCCCCTGGATTGAAAAAAACAAGCCATAGGCTCCCGTTTATACACTCGGGCACACCATATTCGAGAGAGCCGATGAGGGTGGGATCTGCTGTCTGAGAGGTGAAAAACTCGCGATAGGCGACGCTACCCCCGACCACTAAGGCCACTGCCAAGAAAACAAGCACTGAGTTAGGAAAAGAGAGCGTCTTCCTTGAAGAATGCTTTAACATGCTAGAGATAAAGAAAAAAAGAACATAAAAAGTTTGCCTTTATTTATAAAGAATGATAATGCGAAATATCCTGATATTGCTACTTGTTATTATCGCCGTAGGATGCCTGGGACAGGCGCAGGATGCAAGAGCGCCGCAAGAGATGGTAAGATTCGAGGAGATAAGGCCGATCGGACCAGATTGTTATAGCAATGACGCGCAAAAAAACACCAGCCTTGCCCTGTGCCCTGTGTGGGGGCTGGGCCAATACAGCGGGTCATTGTCAGTTGAAGGGATGATAGTGGAACAGGAAAATGACACAAGAGATGCGCCTTTGGCAATTTATGACCTGGACAAAGATGGCAGGCAGGAGATAATCATCTCCGCTGCAGATATGATAGGAGATGAGAGATGGGCGAACCAGGTGAAAGCGATCAGCCCCTCAGGGATGCTGATATGGTATGTGGAGATCAGCGGGGAAAAAAGCACAAGGCCTGAAATCTATGACATAGACAATGACGGGCAGCCAGAGATACTAATAGGCACAGACAATGGGACTGTGTATGCGATAGGGCCTAATGGAACGGTAGAATGGTCATACGAGACCGGTAAAGCTGTGGAAAGCATCGAAACCGAAAAAGACCCAGGGACAAGGATAAGGGTCACAACAGCGGATGGGACACAGGTACTTGATCCAGAAGGGGGGCTGCTGGAGAAAAGAAAAAAAGAGGAAAGAAGGATCGAGTTTGCAGTGACCGGAAAGGAGGGGGAAAACAGGCTGATAATTGCCGCTGAAAAAGAGATGTTGCGCGCAACAACACCAGAGGGAGAGACAGTCTGGGAATATAGGACGGGGATGGAGATGAAAGGAGCGCCTTTGGCTGCTGATGTGAACAATGACGGGAAAAAAGAGATAATCGCTGTATCAGATGGGATATATGTCCTGGATGAAAAAGGAAAACCTGTGAACTTCACTCTATATGGGCAGGAAGGGTTCTCAAAAGGGCATTATAGGACAAGCGCGCCGGTTCATGCGATGCCTGCGATAGCGGATCTTGATCTGGACGGAACTCCGGAGATAATAACAATTACCTCTGAGGGGGATGAAGTGATATTAAGCGCTTCAAGGAGCTTCCTTGCGAATAATCCAGGGATGATAAATTTCAATGGAAAAATCTCTCCTGCACCCACGATGATAATAGAAAAAAACAGCCCATATGCCTCAGCTCCGGCCATATCAGATATGAATGGAGACGGGTATCCTGACCGGATATATTTCATACCTGACCAGATAGTAAACAAGAATGGGCGACAGGTGGGCTCTTCCTTATTGATCTTCTACACCCCAACGGTAAAGCCAATAACCGAGCCGGCAGTGAACCTATATTCAGAAGAGAGAATAGGAAACTCTGCAAATGAGAAGGGATATGCGGCAGAGTATATTGACAGCAAGAAAGAGGTCATATTGACAATAGAGGGGGAGGATTCTTATGTTATGCAGTATGATGGGATACTCTCAGAGCTGGAAAAAAAGAGGGTAGAGATATGCCAGGAAACAGAAAGGATATCCTTTTTGCCTTATGTGGATGGAAACAGGTATAAGAGTCTGCTCAGCGGCACTTGCGCGCTTGAGAACAGGCAATACCAGGGGAAAGGGCATGAGATAATCTTTATGAAAGAAAAAATAGAGAAAGGGAAGAAAAAAGAGATAAGAATACCTGTGAAAGCGAAACCAGTTGAGATAAGGCTGCTTGTGATCGAAGACGTGCTGAACCAGGAATGCGCTGGAAACTGCGATGCGCTGGATGAGAAGTGGTATTCACTGGGAAATGTTAAATATATCAATATTGGTATCGTATGAGGGATTGGACGGATGGATCTTATTAACAAAATAAAGGCTGCAAAGACAATAGTAGAGTGTAACATATCCAAAAAAAGGGTCCCTCTTGCAGTGGTGCATCTTATAACTAGGAGGTGCGACTCAAGATGCAAATACTGTGATATATATGAGCGGCCGAAGCCGGAGATGAGCACTGAAGAGGTCTTCAGGCTTTTGGGCGAGCTTAAGGAGAGCGGCACGCAAAAATACAGCATGTTCGGCGGGGAGCCGTTGCTTAGGAAAGACATCGGCGAGATAATAGATCATTCAAAATCATTGGGTTTTTTCACCTCATTCGGATCGAACGGCTATCTATTGCCAAGGAAAATAGATGAGGTCGAGAATGTGGACATGATAAATTTCAGCTTTGACGGCCCTGAAGAGGTGCATGACCTGCATAGGATAAAAGGCGCGCATGAGAAAGTAGTGAAAGCGATAGAGATAGCAAGAGAAAGGGGAATACAAGTGATAACACAAACGGTGATCACAAAACATAACCTAGAGCAGATAGATTATATCCTTGAAAAAGCCAAAGAGCTTGGGTTCAGGGCCGGATTTCAGCCGGTCATGCATAGGCCGACCGGGGGCGATAAGAGCAGCTCATTGCGGCCGGAAAAAGAGGCGTACAAGGAAACAATAAAAAAACTGATAAAAGAAAAAATTCAAAATTTACTGGTATTTCTTGCAGAAACCTATGAAAAAG
>JAIVYC010000071.1:0-4442 GCA_048635645.1 Sulfurovum sp.
CTCCTTCTGGGAGTATAGGGCGACCGTTATAGGAGAGAGATGCGATGCTGTGAAGGAGATCTTCAGAAAGAAGTACAAGCCTGACATGACAAAGGATGAGGCTGCTGCCCTGGCGCTTGAGGCTCTTTACAAGGGCACTGAGGAGCAGTACAACTCGGATAGCATTGAGATGGCTTTCATTGAGAAAAAGACAAAGAAGTATTATCGCCTGTCAGATGCCGAGGTCCAGGAGTACCTTGACAAGGCCGTTTCTTCAATGAAAAAGAAGAAGAAATAAGCTTATAGCTCCATTTGCCTATTAGTCTCTCATATGGTATCTGTTGACAAAGCGGTCATTGCAAGGTATGACTTCGAGGGTCTTCATTTTGAGGTTCTGGTTGACCCTGAGAAGGCACTCGCATTCAAAGAAGGAAAAGCCAAGATAGAGGGTGTCCTTGCGGTCGAGGATGTTTTCAAGGACGTATCCAAAGGGGACAGGGCATCCCCGGTCTCCCTGAAAAAGGCGTTTGGTTCTGATTCTCCTCTTGAGGCCGCTAAGCAGGTGGTCCTTAAGGGGGATGTTCAGCTCACTACAGAGCAGAGGAGAAGGATGGTCTCTGAGCGCAGGAAACAGGTCATTGCTCTCATTTCCCGTCTTGCCATAGATTCAAAGACAGGCATGCCTTTCCCCCCTCAGAGGGTCGAGCTTGCGCTTGACCAGACCCGCTTTCGTCCAGAGCCTTTCAAGCCTGCTGATGCCCAGATGGATGCTGCGGTAAAGCTCTTAAGGCCTTTGCTGCCCTTAAGGTTCGAGATGCGCACTATAGCCGCGAAGGTTCCCACTGAGTACATTGCAAAGGTTTATAAAATAGTTCATAATCATACAGTAAAGAAGGAAGAATGGCAAAAAGATGGCAGTTTGATAGTGCTCGTGGAGATCCCTGCTGGGGTCCAGAACGAGTTTTTTGATGAACTAAACAGCGCCTCTAAGGGAGAGATTGAAATAAGGCGTGTGAGCGATTGAATTTTCAGGCTTGTTCTTCTGGAATAGTTAAACATTAAGAATGGTGATAAAATATGATAAAGATAAAAGACAGGCAGTTGCTTGTTCCTGGCGAGCTTATGGCCGAAGGGCCTGACTATTTGGCAGGAGAAGGCACTTACAGAGAGGGAAGCAACATCTACGCTTCTCTGGTCGGCATTGGGGAGCTGAAGGGAAAGTTCCTGAAGGTCGTGCCCCTATCCGGCAGGTATATGCCAAAGCAGGGGGACATGGTCCTGGGGGTCGTATCTGAGGTGATGTCCTCGAGTTGGATCGTGGATATCAATGCGCCTTATGATTCACTTCTTCCATTGAGCTTTGCGGTCCCTTATCTTGCGAACAAGAACGAGGACATAACCCGCTTTTATGATATAGGAGATCTTGTTGTTGCAAAGATAGCCAATGTCTCAAAGCGCAAGCATGTTCTGCTTGATATGAAGGATCGTGAGAGCAGGAAGCTCAAGGGCGGCAGGCTGATCGAGATAGGAGCTACAAAGGTCCCGAGGGTCATAGGAAAGAGCGGGACAATGGTCCTGATGATCAAGGACATTTGCAAATGCCAGATAGTTGTCGGCCAGAACGGCCGCATATGGATCGATTGCCCGCACGAGACCGAGGCTCTTGTGATAGAGGCTATGCACAAGATCGAGAATGAGGCCCATATCCCTGGGCTCACTGAGAGGATAAGACAGTTTTTGATAAGAGGTACTGAAAATGCAGGCAAGTGAAGAGCTTAAACTTATAGTTGACGGGAAGCGTCTTGATGGAAGAGCAGTGGATGAGATCCGCCCTACAACGATCAAGGCAGGCGTCCTGAACCGGGCTGAAGGTTCTGCTTATGTTGAGATGGGGAACACAAAAGCGATCGCAGGCGTGTTTGGCCCGAGGCCGCTCCATCCAAGGCATCTGCAGAAGACAGAGCGGGGTGTCCTGAGATGCAAATATACCATGGCGCCTTTTTCTGTGGATGACAGGAAGCGTCCAGGCCCGGATAGGAGAAGCACTGAGATATCAATGGTAACGGCAAATGCCATTTACCCTGTGCTTGATCTTTCTGAGTTCCCTAAGACAGGGATAGATGTCATTATCGAGATCCTTCAGGCCGATGCATCTACACGCATAGCTGGTCTTAATGCCGCTGTCGTGGCTTTGGCTGATGCCGGGATCGAGATGAAGGACCTTGTTTCGTCTGTTTCTGTCGGGAAGATAGACGGTGAGATAGTGCTTGATGTGGCAGGCGATGAGGATTGTTTCGGAGACACTGACATGCCTGTTGCAATGATCCCTCGCACAGGGGAGGTGACCCTTTTGCAGCTTGACGGAAATCTTTCCATGGATGAGTTCGAAAAGGCCTTTTCCCTTGCCAGGAAGGGTGTCAAGGAAATATATTCCCTGCAGGTTAACGCTTTAAAGGAGAGGTATTCACATGACAGAATTATTGAGTAAGTTCAGAAAGAGCAATATCCTGAGACTTGCTGAGTTGGGCGAGCGTCTTGACACAAGAAAGCTTGAGGACTTCAGAGAGCTCAGGATCAAGACGGACATAAGCGGCAAGGCAGAAGGGTCTGCAGAAGTGTTCCTAGGCAAGACGCGTGTTGTTGTTGGTGTGAAGCTTGGGATGGGGACTCCTTATCCGGATTCACCCGCGTCAGGCACAATGGCTGTCACTGCGGAGCTGTCTCCCATAGCCTCGCCGAATTTTGAGTCAGGACCTCCACGTGAGCCGGCTATCGAGCTTGCGCGCGTTGTCGACAGAGGTATAAGAGAGAGCAAGATGCTTGACCTGGAAGCCCTTTGCATCAAGGAGGGTGCGCAGGTCTGGACTGTCTTCATTGATCTTTGGGTGCTTGACTTTGATGGGAATCTTATTGATGCCTGTGGCATCGCGGCTCTTGCAGCCCTGAAGAATGCCAAGCTTCCTCTTCTCAAAGAGGAGGGCGAGACATTTGTCAAGACAGGCGAGTTCACTGATCTTGCGGTCAGGGATTCTCCTGTGCCATGCACCATTGCCAAGATAGGGGGTTTTCTCCTTTCAGACCCAAATGATGATGAGGAGTTTGCGATGGATGCCAGACTGACAATAACGACAAAAGAGGATGGCAACATCTGCGCGGCCCAGAAAGGGAAGATGGGGTCTTTCACTGAGGAAGAGATACTAAAGGCCGCTGCCATAGCGGTCGAAAGAGGCAAGGAGGTAAGAAAACTCTTATAAAGCCTTAGGGATAGAGGATGTTTTGCCATGGTAACTAAAAAGGTCAAGAGCGCCGGGCGTTTTCGTCAGAAGTACGGGCGAAAGGTCAGGTTAAGGATAACTGAGATAGAGACAGAGCAGAGGAAGTCAAAGCCCTGCCCTAAATGTGCTTTTCCTCGTGTAAAGCGCGTGGCTGCAGGGATATGGTTGTGCCGAAAGTGCGGTCATAATTTCGCTGGAGGCGCCTATGCTCCGGTAACCCCGGCAGGCATGGGTGTGGACCTTGTAAAGGGAGATATCCTCAGCGGAGGGTCTCCTGAGATGGGGTCTCCTGAGGTGGAGGCTTCTGAAGGAGGGTCTCCTGAGGAGTCCTATTTTGAGGAGCCTGAAAACAAAGAGGTGAGTGAGAATGCCTAAATACAAGTGCGGCGACTGCGGAAAGGTTCTTGTGGATATAGATATGGCTCAGCCGGTCCGTTGTCCCTATTGCGGATACAGGGTCCTTTTCAAGCAGAGAGAGCCTGCTGCTCTCAGAAAGATAAAAGCAAGATGAGAGCAAGGATAGAGTTTGAGATCTCTGATCCAAGGCTTGCCAAGGTCGTCTCTGATTCGGTCAAGCCTGAGATGAACCAGATCCCCTCAAAAAGGGTTTCAGAGTCCCTCAGCAGCTCCAGGAATGGGGTTTCTCTTCTTCTTGAGAGCGAGGACCTTCCTGCTCTTCAGGCGGCCGTGAATTCCTATTTTTCCATTTTAAGATTATCCCATGATATTGGAGGTGGGTTTATTGACAGAGATCAGTCCTGAACTTCAGGAACAGTTAAGAGAGCTTCAGTCCAGGCAGCAGCAGCTGCAGGCCATAGTCTCTCAGAGGATGCAGGCAGATTTGATGGTAAAGGAAACAGAGAGGACCCTGAAGGTCTTGGAAAAGCTTCCTGAGAGTGAGAAGATCTACAAGGCGGTCGGGCGGATCCTAATATCCTCTGACAAAAAGAGCGTTGAGTCCGAGCTTTCGGAAAGCAAGGAAACCCTTGGCGTTAGGATGAAGACCATTGAGAGGCAGGAGACAAAGCTAAAGGAAAAGCTCTCTGATATGCAGAAGACCCTTGAGTCAGAGTTAAGGCCTCACACAGGCGGCTAAAGGCTGAAAGATACTACTATCAGGTTGTAGGTGGCATGCGCTGCTATCGCAGCGAGAAGCCCTCCTGTGAAGAACGCAAAGGCAAGTATCAC
>JAIVYC010000072.1:0-4478 GCA_048635645.1 Sulfurovum sp.
GTCAGAGAGTCATCCCCTGACAGTACTGTGAATCCTTCAGGGGCTCTTAGGACCTCTTCAGATACCTGGTTCAGGCTTCCGGCAGCGTCTTTTATCGCTATGATATTGCTGTGCTCCTTTGCCAATTCAATAGTGGTATCAGGCGCTATATTTATCCCTGTCCTTGACGGCACTGTATACAATACCATTGGGATCCCGAGCTTTGCGATCTCAGAGTAGTGGGCAATAAGCCCTTTTTGTGTCGGCTTATTATAATAGGGTGTTATCACAAGCACTCCGTCAGCCCCAACATCCTTCGCATGCCTTGTATACTCCAGGGCTTCTGTCGTGTTATTGCTTCCTGCACCTGCTATGACATTGACCCTGCCTTTTGCCTCTTCCACTGCTATCTCCACTATCCTCCTGTGCTCTTCAGGCGTTAGTGTTGCTGATTCTCCTGTGCATCCTACAGGCACTATCCCGTCAACCCCTCCCTTGATCTGGTGCTCTATGTTCCCTCTCAGCCCTTGCTCATCCAGTTGTCCGTCCCTGAACGGGCTTACTATCGCCGTATATGTCCCTCTGATCCCTCTCATCCAAAAACCCCCCTAAACACCTGTTCCGCAGGCCCTGTCAAATATGCTCCTGTTGGTCGTTCTCCTTGAAAGACTATTTCCACCGTCAACTGCCCGCCTTTCGTTTCCAGATAGACATCTTTTCCTTTCTCGCAGTCCCCAAGCAGTGTTGCGGCTGTCGCGCATGCTGACGCGCCTGTCCCGCATGATAATGTTTCCCCTTCGACTCCTCTCTCATATGTCCGCACCTTAAGCCTGTTCCCGCTTATCCTCTGGTAGAACGTGACATTCGCCCCATTCTGAAACTCAGGGTTCTCTCTGACCCTTTTTCCTTCTTTCTCCACGTCAACAGTCTCAACATCCTTGACCCGGATCACGGCGTGCGGGTTTCCCATACTCACGGCTGTCAATTTCCTCTCTTCCCCTCTGATCCTTGAGTCCACTATTTTCTCCCCTGATGCAAGCCCTATCTCTTCTGGCTCAAGGCTTGGTTTTCCCATGTCAACCCTTATTCCCTCTTTGCCTGCTAATATCTCCTTTATCCCTGCCATGGTCTCTATCTCATACTTGTCTTTCTTCTCCCTGTTCCCCTGCAGGTACTTGACAAAGCATCTCATCCCGTTCCCGCACATCTCTGCCTCTGTGCCGTCCGGGTTGAACATTCTGAATCTTGCGTCTGCCTTTTCAGAGCTCTGCACAAAAAGAAGGCCGTCAGCTCCTACCGAGACCCGTCTCTCACACATCCTCTTTGCAAGCTCTCCTTTCTCTTGTTCAGCTATTCGCTCCCCCTCAAGCTCGTCTATCAGGATATAGTCGTTCCCTGTGGCCTGTAGCTTGAAGAATTCCATCAGAGCCCCTCCTGCGTCTCAAGCAGCTCTTTGAGCCCTTCTCTTCTCCTTGTTAGCCTGGCTTTCCCATTCTCAATGCTCACTTCCGCAGGCAATGGCCTGCTATTATACCTGGAGCTCATTGAGAACCCGTATGCCCCGGCATTTCCTATTGCAAGCAGGTCCCCTTCTTTCAGCACCGGAAGGTTCCTGGTCCCAAATATATCCCCTGACTCGCATAACGGCCCTGCTATGGTCACTTCCTCTTTGCCTGACCCGTCCCCTATCTTCCTTATCTCATGATAGCTCCCGTACATGGCATGCCGCAGGAGCGTGTTGAATCCTGCGTCCACTCCTGCGTATTTCCTGCCGAACAGCTCTTTGATAGTGTTCACTCTGGTAAGCAACACACCCGCGTCCGCGCAAATATACCTCCCTGGCTCAAGCCCTAATACCGGCTTTCCAAGGGCATACTTCTCAAGTTTCTGTTTGAACCCTGCAACGATCTCAGCGGCAAATCCCCTAATATCCACCGCTTTCTCTTCTGGCTTATAGGGCACCCCTATCCCTCCGCCCAGGGTCACTTGTTTGAACTCTCTTCCTGTTTCTGCTCCGGCGGCAAGCAATCGGTCCATGGCTTTCAGATAAGGCTCTGTCTCTAATATCCCTGACCCTATGTGCATGTGAAGCCCCTCTATCTCATACCCGGTCTCCTCTGCCCTTTCACACGCCTTTTTCAGGTCCGCTTCAGATATCCCGAATTTCACTCCTTTCCCTGCTGTTATGCAATGGTCATGGTGCCCTGCCCCTATCTCAGGGTTTATCCTAAAAGCTAATCTGGCCTTTTTGCCTGTCCCAACAAGCCTTTCAAGCTCTGAGAGCGAGTCAATGGTGACAAGGGCTCTGGCATCAACAGCATACTCAAGCTCATCTGTCCTGACGCTTGTGGCTGTGAATGATATCCTTTCTCCTGTGAACCCGGCCTTTTTGCTTGCGTATATCTCCCCTGGGGATACCGCGTCAATGAAGGCCCCTTCTTTCTCAAGCGTCTTGAGCACTGCGAGGCTTGTGTTCGCTTTGCAGGCATAATACACCCTCACCCTCTCATATTCCCTTTCAAATGCCTCTTTCAGCCTGAGATAGTTCTGTTTCACCCGGTCCAGGTCCATCACATACAATGGGGTGTCATATTCCTTTGCCAGCTCTTCTGTCTCTTCAGGTATCCTCATTCCAATGCCTTCTTTATCCTTTCCACTGCAACTCTTATCCTCTCGACCCCTTCGGTCAGGGCAAACCTTACATATCCCTCTCCGCTGGGTCCGAATCCTATGCCTGGCACGCAGGTGACCCCTGCGTCTATGAGTTTCTTGGCGAACTCTTTGGAGTCCCCATATTCCCTGACATTCGTATATACATAGAACGCGCCTTTTGGCTTGTTTGCCTTCAGACCCACTCCTCTGAGCCCGTCTGACAAGGCATCTCTTCTCCTCTGATATTCCAGGTTCATCTCCCTGATGCTCTCCTCTCCTTTCTCAAGCGCTGTGACACAGGCTTTCTGCAGGAACATCGGGGCGCATGAGTTGCTTATCTTCTCTACCTCTAATATCCTGTCTAATATCTCCTTTTTGGCCACAACATATCCTATCCTCCATCCGGTCATGGAATAGGTCTTTGAAAAGCTCCCTAATACCACTGTGTTCTCTCTTAGTTCAGGGCATTCCCATGGGAATGGCGCCTCATACCCGTCATACACTATCTTCTCATATGCCGAGTCATATAGGACTAATTTCCCCTTGGTGTTCTCAGCGATCTCATCAAGCTCTTTCCTTTCAATGACCCCTCCTGTGGGGTTGTTCGGGAAGTTCAGCACTGCCACCTTGCATTCATCCTTGAGTTCTCCAGGGTCTATTGAGAAGTCAAGCTCTTCTCTTAGGGGAAGCGACTTTGGGGTCCCTCCGCAGAGCAGGCTTACATTCCAGAACATCGGGTATACCGGGTCCCCTATCAGCACCTTGTCTCCTGGGTTCACGCTTGCCATCAGGCTTGAGAATATCGCGTGTTTTGAGCCAGGGACTATCAGTACCTCTGTTTCAGGGTCAACATCCACTCCATGCGCCTCATGGATCTTTTCAGCTATTTTCTCCCTCAGCTCCCTGATCCCTCTGTAAGGCGAGTATGAGTTCATCCCGTGCTCATTCAGCGCTGCATTTGCTGCCTCTTTAATAAATCCAGGCGTGTCAAAGTCAGGGTCCCCGACATCTAATCTTATCAGGTCTTTTCCCTGCTCGATGAGCTTGCTGGCATACTCCTCAATATCAGCTATGACATACTCTGGAAGTTTCTCAAGTCTATCCGCAAAATCCATTTCTACCCCCTTTTAATACCTAATACCCAAGTTCCATTTATACTATTCCCTCGTTTCCAGGCAGGAAACCACCTATTTAGCGATATTTAGCGCTACTACAAGCAAAACCATTATATATTTCCCCCTATATCGCTATATATTGAATGAGATTTCATGTAGAGTTTCAGCGTGGAAGTGGGAGGATCGTCATTGAAGCCGAGTCATCCAAGGAACTTCTTGACAGTCTTGAGGGTATCAGGCCTGTTCTTGATCAGATGTCCCTTCTTTCTGTCCCTGACTCTACCCAGTCTGCTCCGTCTGCCTCTCGCTCAAGGGTTTCTGAGTCACCGTCTGATATGCTTCGCAGGTCACGGGCGAGTTCCATCAATGACAAGATAGCCCTTCTCGTCTATTATCTCTGGAAGAGCGGAAGGGCTGAAAAGGTCAATATCTTTGATTTGAAGGCTATTTTCCGTGAGGTGCTTGAGCTGCCTCCAAAGAATTTCACTGCTTTCATGAACTATCTCTCAAGCAAGGGTCTTGTCATGCTTTCAGGGAAAAAAGACAACCTGAAATGCTGGAGCATCACCAGCACTGGCCTTGCTTTTGTTGAGGAGAGCCTTCTTGGTATGGAGAAGAAGACAAGAATATATCAGGCATCTACATCAGAACTTTATGGATTAGTTCAAGAAACTCCACAAACAGAAACTACACCTTTTTATCCACGTTCCCCATATGGAGTTGCAAAACTCT
>JAIVYC010000073.1:0-4427 GCA_048635645.1 Sulfurovum sp.
ATGATCAAGGACCTTGAGGCAGGAGAGCTCACGATATTCACTGACCTTGGCGCAGGTCAGCTTCCTTATCTCAGGGAAAGGTTCTCATTGAATGACGTGCTTGTCCTTGACCATCATCAGCCCTCTTCTATCTCCTGGACCGGCCTTACTCATGTCAACCCGCAACTCCAGGGCTTTGATGGCTCAGAGGAGATCAGCGCGGCAGGGGTCGCTTATCTTGTGGCAAAGCAGATGTCACGTGAGAATATCGATCTTTCCCAGATGGCCATTGTCGGCGCTGTCGGTGACATGCAGACCTTCTGGGGAAGTCTTAAGGGGCTTAACAGAGGGATACTTATGGATGCCTCTAATGCAGGTCTTGTCAAGCACCGGATCGAGCTGCAATTATACGGGCGCTCAACAAGGCCTCTTTTCAAATCTCTCCAGTACTTTACTGATCCCTACCTTCCAGGCATCAGCAATGATGAGTCTGGCGCCATAGCTTTCCTGAAATCCCTTGGCATACCTTTTAAACAAGGACAAAAGTGGCGGACCTTGTCCGACCTGTCCCATGAGGAAAAGCAGAGTCTTGGCTCAAGCATAGTCTCTCTTGCTCTTAAGAGCGCTCCCTCAGAGCTCAAGAAGTATGTCCAGAACCTCATAGTCGGCGAGGTCTATGAGCTTTCCTCTTTTGAAAAAGGGACCGTTCTGCATGATGCTGACGAGTTCTCTACTGCCTTGAATGCCTGCGGAAGGAACGGCAGGCCAGAGGTCGGTTTGGCTATCTGCAAGGGCGAGATGTCAGAGTTCATATCCATGCTCGAGCTCTTGCAGGTTCACAGGCGGAATCTTGCCAAGGGCCTGGAGTTTGCCGAGTCATCTGGAATAGTTCAGGAGGAGAATTTTCAGCATTTTGATGCTCAGGGAATGATCTCAGAGACCCTTGTCGGGACGATCGCTGGCATGTTGCTTGGCAGTCCTAGGACGGATCCTTACAAGCCGATCCTTGCCTTTGCCAGGGGCCCTGATGGTTTCCTTAAGATATCTGCAAGGTGTTCAAGACTCCTTGTGCTCAAAGGCGTGAATCTTGGGCGCGTGATGCGGAATGCATGCGCATCCCTGGATGGCACTGGCGGCGGGCATTTTCCTGCTGCAGGCGGCTATATCCCTGAGGATAAGAAGAATGTTTTTTTGGAGGTGTTCGGTAAAAATGTCGATAATGATAAAAAGTGAGATCAAAAAGCTGATAAAAGAGAAAGGTCTGGTCAAGGATTTCATTGACCTTGATTCCCAGCTTCAGCAGTGCGGTATTGACCTGACCGCTGGGTCTGTGTTTTCCTTCGCTGGGTCTGGAAGCGTTGATTTTGACAATTCAAAGAGAGAGATCGCAGGTACCACTCAGATCCCTTTTGGCCATCTCTCTAAAGGCGTCTATAAGATCGTTTTGAACGAGGTTGTTTCGCTCCCTCTGGATGTAGCGGCTATTGCGCGCACCCGCTCATCTCTCCTGAGGAACGGCGCGTCCGTGCAGACAGCTGTCTGGGACCCTGGCTATTCAGGCCGCTCAGAGTGCATGTTAAAGGTTGATAATCCGCAGGGTATCTTTTTGCATGAGAATGCCAAGATCCTTCAGCTTTTGTTCCTTGCCCTGGACTCTGAGACAGATGCCTATAATGGAAGGTTCCATATGGAAAATATATAAGCTCGTCCAGCCATTTTCCTGACATGGATTTTTCCTCTATTGCGATCTTTGTTGGCATATCAGTGCTCGCTATCTCGAGCTATTTCGACTTCAAGACACGGGAGGTCGAGAACTATATCACTGTCGGCTTTATTTTCCTTGCCCTTGCAATGCAGTTGGGCTATTCTTTCCTGCTTGGTGACCTCTCGCCTTTCCTGAACTCCCTTTTCATCGGTGCTCTTTTCTTTGCTTTTGGCTGGGTGATGTTCCAGACAGGCCAGTGGGGAGGGGCTGACACAAAGCTTTTGACAGGCATGGGTGTGTTGTTCGCGAATTTCGCTCCTGTGGCTTCCTGGCCTTTTGCCGCAACTCTCTTTGTGAACATTTTCATCGCTGCCTTTGGCTACACCATCCTTTATTCGGTATACCTGACCTGGCAGGAGCCTTCTGTCCTGGCTGAGTTCAAGAGGAATGTGCGGAAAGAGTCTGGGGAGCTTCATCTTGTTTTTGGCATTGCTTTTCTTGCGTTTGCTCTTGCTTCCGGCTTTGTTGTTTGGACCCTTTCTCCTGATATTTTCCTTTTTCTCCTCCTCCTAAAGCCGCTTCTCCTACTTCTGGCGCTTATCCCTGTCTTCTGGTGCATGATCAAGTTTGCCCGCGCTCTTGAGGACAAGACCCTGCGCCTGAAGAGGACCGCGGCAGGCCTGCGTGAGTTCGATCTTCTCATCGAGGACATCCTTCTTGTCGGAAGAAAGATTAAGAGGGTTCCTGAGAAGGAGTGCACCAGGGAGATGAAAAGGTCTGCGACCAAGGTCATTTATGACAGCAGAGACCCTGATGGCATGTCTCTTGAGCAGATATCTAAAATAAAGAAACTAGTATCTCAAAAGAAGCTGAAGAACTCCTTTGTCATCAAATGGGGGCTTCCTTTTGTCCCTGTTTTCCTGATCGGCCTTTTGCTTACTCTCTATTTTGGGGATATTCTGGCTCTTTTTATCTGATCGCTTAGACAAGTGCGGTAATGGTCTCTTTTATCGCTTTCTCGTCTTTTTTCCGGTCATCAAATAGAATGGCATAGTACCCAGGCATTATCATGCCAAAGGATACTTTCTTTCCATTCTCTGTTATGATGATGCCATCTGATGCACGCGCTGGAGTGAGGCGTATGTTCTCTGACAGTTCTGCTATTATTGGCCCTTTTTTTTCGATGACCTGCTTTTCAGCAACTATAGAAAGTCCGCTTACAGGAAGAAGGTCTACCTGTGTTTTTTTCCCTAGTTCTTCTTTGATGAATGTTTCCCAGTTCATATACCACGCTCATGAAGGAGATAGAATGGATCAACAGGGTCCCTGTAATTCTCTCAACCAGCCCCCATACACAGGGGCTCTTTTTTGCTTAAGCAAGAACAAGTGTTTATCCCCTCTGTTTGATCAGATCAATGAATTGTGTTATCACTTCTGCGTTTATGCCACACTCGTAGAAGATTATATTGTCATAGTTCTTTCTTCTGATTATCACAGCGAATGGCTCGCCTTTTCCTCTTTCAATTACGTTAATAGTTTCTGGGCTTTTACCCTTTTCTGCTCTTATATTTGGACCTAGTTCTACTTTTTTCAATTCTATTCTCTTTTCAGGGATTACAAAGCATCCCTCCCTTGGAAGGTCAGTGACATACGCTCGTTTAGTCATTTTTTTTCTGATATGCTCTATCATTCTCTCCATTAGATCAGTCTCCTACTCAAACTCTATTGTCGCCGGCGGTTTGTTCGTGATGTCATACACCACCCGGTTGATCCCTTCTATTTCGTTCACTATCCTGCTTGCGATCTTCTCAAGCACCTTCCAGTCCACTTTTGCAAAGTTCGCTGCCATTGCGTTTGTGGTCTCTACCATCCTGAGGGCTATGATGTCCTCATATGTTCTCTGGTCTCCCATGACCCCGACCGTTTTCACCGGCAGGTATACCGGGAATGCCTGCCAGATCTTCTCATATATGCCTGCTTTTCTTATTTCTTCCTCAAGGATCTTGTCCGCTTTCCTGAGCACTGAAAGTTTTTCTTCTGTCACTTCGCCTATGCATCTTACTGCAAGCCCTGGTCCTGGGAACGGCCATTGCACTATTATCTCTTTTGGCATGCCGAGTTCTTCCCCGACCTTTCTAACCTCATCTTTGTAGAGTTCGGCTAATGGCTCAGCAAGCTCAAATGAGAGCTTTCCCATGATGATGTTGTGGTGGCTTTTTATCTTGGCGGCTGTCTTGCTTGGCTGGGCTGATTCTATCCGGTCAGGGTATATCGTGCCTTGCCCTAGGAATTTTATTTTTCCGAACTCTCCCTCAAGCTCTTTTGCTTTTTCCTCGAATACCTTCACGAATTCCTCTGAGATTATCTTCCTTTTTTCTTCAGGATCCTTTACGTCTTTCAGTCTTCCAAGGAACTTTTCCGAGGCGTCTTCAAGATAGAAGTGCTCGAATCCCAACTGCTCAAAGGTTCTCTTTGTTTTCTCTGGGTCTCCTTCTCTGACAAGCCCGTGATCTACATAGACGCAGTGCAGGTTTTTCCCTATCGCCTTATGTATGAGCGCGGCAGCGACCGATGAATCAACCCCTCCGCTGAGCGCCATTATCACCTTTTCTTCGCCTATCTTTTCTTTCAGTTCTTTGACTGTCTTTTCCACAAAGCTTCCCATTTTCCAGTTTGGCGTGCTTTTGCATATCTTGAAGGCAAAGTTCTCAAGTATCTTCATCCCATGTTTCGTGTGTCTGAC
>JAIVYC010000074.1:0-4395 GCA_048635645.1 Sulfurovum sp.
GAATTAAAACCTATTTTAAAATCAATGGTTGAGCGTTTTGTTTTAAAACATTCAATGCCCTGTTTGTCCTTTTCTACATGACAGCCATAACAATTCTTGTACTTTACTGAATGACAGACCTGGCAACCGACCCTGTCTCTGTGTAATATGTGCTGGTCTGCATTTTTTGACTTTGAATCATAAATATTTAAATGGCAGTCCAAACACTTAGCTCATTCCCCTCCCAGCTGGTCCTCTCAGGCACTCCAGCGATGCAGCAGCATAACTTGAGCGTGAACGGGTCAAAGCTTGTGCTCTGGAACATGACGACAGATATAGGAGGGAACTACATCATATTTGCAGACATTCATGCAGCGAATGCCAGTGCAAAGACAGCGAACATTACGGTCCAGGTGATAAGCGCCCTTAAGGTAGGGATAATTGAACCGAATTCAGGCTCACAGGCGAACATAACCCCTAATGAAAGCTTTAATGCGATCGTCAATGTCTCGTTCAACGGCACCATATTGAATGATACTGCGCTCTCGCAGTCTAACTTCAGCGCGCAGATAGGGGACGTCCAAGAGAACATAACAAATTCAAGCTATGATTCAGGTCTCTGGAACCTGACGATAAGAGCAGGCGAGATAAATGAATCTGTGGATTATGTTCTTAAGATAACTGTGAACTATGGGAACTACACAACTATAGGCGAGTCCCTGCAGGCTGTGCATGGCAAGGAGGTGCCCCCTAACATATCATTCGCAACACTTCCTACACGGGTCCTTGTGAACACAAACGCTCTGCTTATCGCGACAGTGACGGATAATAGCGAGGTAGCGAATGTGACTGGCAACCTGACGCATCCGAATGCGAGCAGCACGGTATTCAACTTTACCAAGAACTTTGATGATTACACATACTGGTTCACACCAAGCAATATCGGGATATATAACGTAAGCATACTTGCAACTGATATCTTCGGAGTGAAAGCAGAACTCAACACGAGCATTGTGTCGAACGGCCCCCCACAGATACACTCTGTCAGGGTCCTCCCTTCCAGGTATCTCTTCCCTGATGAAGAGCAGACCATTCTTGTGAATGCAAGCAGCCCGCTTGGCGTGAAGAATGTCACTGTGAACATCACGAATCTGGTCGGCGGGATAAACAGCTCGGTCGCTGACAACACTCCGTCCGGGTACAATCTTACCAGCAATTACACTGACCTAGGCGTCTATGATTACGCTGTGCTGGTCGAGGACGATTATAATAACACGAACACCTACGCTAGCGACTTTGAGATACGGGATTCGATCTATGTGAACATCACAACAGACATCAACACTACCCTTTTGCTTGAGGGGGAAAGAGAGTTCAGCTCGAATGCGAATTACACAGGAACGGTTCTGATAGGAAATTACTCGCTTATCCTAAAGGATGAGAACCTGACACTGGGTCTCCTGAACATAAGCATACACTCGAACATTACTGGTGGCGTTAACCTCACGCAAATAAACTCAACGAACTCGACGAAATTCGACTTCCACAGGGGATATGAGATGAACTCGGACATCCCATATGCGGGCGTGAACATAAGCATGGTGTATAATGGCTCTGCTGTGAACTCAAGCAAACTCGCGATATTCAGATGCGGGGATTTCAGCGGAGGCAACTGCACAAGCACATGGGAAGAACTGGCAAGCAGCACTGACGCGTCAACGAACAGGACAAGTGCATTGGCAGATGGTCTGTCCGCTTATGCCCTCGGAGAGAGACACTCCTTCTCATTGAGCTTGACATCTGCATCTCCTACAAGTGACCTGCGTTCAGGTGACACTATCCTGGTGAAGGTCAACCTCTTGTATGACAGCGTTGCTGTGTCGAACGTGAGTTTCTCTGCCGATGTGGACGGCACTTCAGCTGGTGTCTCGCAGGCAGGCAATGGGACTGAATGGGAGATAAGTGTCTCAGCACCAGCTGTCTCTGGCGGGAGCCACACCCTCAGGATCTATGCCTCTTATGGGGACTGGACCATAAGCACTGCGATACCTGTGAGCTATTATGTCGCGCCGTATGTCCCACCCCTCTCAGGAGGCGGTACAGGAGGTGGGTTTTACAGCCCTCCGCCCGCAAAGAGATCCTTGAACATAACTGAGTACCCTGAGAGCCTCACTCTTGAGCCAGGGGATGCTCTTATTATAGGGATAGATGTGGAGAACACCGGAGATGTGAAACTGAACGTGACACTCTCCACGAACCTTGCATGGGTGAGGATAGATGGCTCAAAGGAGATAGGCAAGGGGGACACAGAGAAATTCGCGGTCGTATATGAGATTCCTTTGGATGCGAATGAAGGGGAGTATCCTTATAAGATAGAGGCAACCGCATCTGGCAGTGTGCTTGCTTCTGCGGATGCTCTCATTATAGTGGAGAGACCAGAGGAAGTGATCAAAGAGGAGCCTAAAGAGGATGTAAAGGCGCTCATAGATGCGGAAAAAACAGATCAGGAGGCTCTCCTTGCGGATCTGAAAGAGCTTCAGGAAAAAGGATTCAATGTTTCTGAGGACATTGAAAGGTTAGAATACCTTAAGATAACCCTTGAGCAGGCTGAGATGCTTGAGGCTTCCGGGGCGCTTGACGAAGCCAAGGCAAAGACAGAGGAGATCGACAGAAGCATCGCAAGCGTTGAGCGGTCCCTGACCTCAAGGCTCAGCAATGAGTATTACACCTTAAAGAGCAGTGCTGACGAGCGCAACAGCACGCAGGCGCTTGAGCTTCTTACAAAAGCAAAGGCATCAATTGACAGGGGAGAATATGCAAGCGCGGCAGGATTCCTTAAAGAGGCTGAGAGGGTCCTTGAGCTTGAGCCTATGCCAAGGGAAGGGTCGAACCTGTTCATTGCGCTTGCGGTGATACTCATCCTCGCAGCTGTCGGAGCTGCCGGGTACTTAAAGAGAGAGCAGCTCTTGGGGATGCTTCCAAAGCAAAAAAAAGAGCTTGAGGGCATGAAGATAAAGGCGATATCCGTGCATGAGAAGTACAATGCTCTGCTTGGAAGGGATGTGGTCCTGAGCGGAACGGTCGCAGAGACCGTGGCAAGAAAGAACGGCTGCTGGCTTGTCGTGAAGGATGACAGCGGCGATACCCTAGTATGGTCTGGAAAGAGCTTCAGTGTCGGTGATTCCATCAACATAGCCGGGCAGGTCCAGATAGATGATATAAGCAAATCCATATATCTGAACGCCATGAAGATAACGCGTAAGACAGAACTTGAGGGAATAGCGGAAAGCAAGGCAAAGACAGAGAAGCCCGCATTGTACTGGCTTGGGCTTGAGCTGAGCAACAGGCTCAAAGTAGGGGGTCTGCGCGACAGGTTGATGGTCCTCAATGCAAAGGTAAAAAAGGCGACCAACAGGCTGAAAAAAAGGCTCAGCGAGCTCCCAAAGAAGCTCAGAGAAAAGATAACTGAGATAAGAAGCAGACCCAAAGAAGAGAGTAAAAAATAAAAAGGAACTTGTCGACAAAAAGCACTTGCAATGAGCGAAGAGAACCTGATTTTTAAGAGATTAAAGGCTTTGAAGGCAAAAAGAATTGCCCTGCAACTTCCTGAAGGCTTGAGGACAAAGGCAGTTGAAATAGCTGAAGAGTATTCCAGCAAGGGCTTTGAGCCTGTTGTCCTGACAGACCCCTGTTATGGCGCGTGCGATGTTCTTGATCATGAGGCAAAGCTTGTCGGATGCGATGCTCTTGTGCAGTTCGGGCATTCCGAGTTCTCGCTTGATACTGAGGTCCCTTGCATATTTCAGGAGATCAGGTATAATGCACCTGTGGAAGAGGTGGTCAGCAAGGCCATGGAAAAACTCGGTTCATGCGATAGGATAGGGGTGGTCACGACCGTGCAGCATATAGGGGAACTTGATACAGTGAAAAGAGTGATCAAAGAAAAAGGTAAAAAGGCATTGCTCGGAAAGCATGGTTGGAGGACAAAGTATGACGGCCAGGTGCAGGGCTGTGATTTTGGAAGTGCTGCGTCGATACAGGAAAAGGTGGATGCCTTTATTTATGTCGGCTCCGGCAACTTTCACCCATTGGGTGTTGCCTTATACACTGGAAAACGGGTCATTGTCGCTGACCCTTTGATGAAGGAAGTAAGAGAGATCAGGGCGCAGAAGGAAAGCATCTTGAGGCAGAGGTTCGCTGCAATAGAGCTTGCGAGGGATGCCAAAAGATTTGGCATACTTGTCTCTACAAAAAAGGGGCAGTTAAGGCTTGATGAGGCAAAAAGGGTTAAGAAAGCCCTTGAAGAAAAAGGGAAAAAAGCATATATCCTGGTGGGGAGGGAGACGACCCCAGAAAGCCTTGAAGGGATAAAGGTCGATGCTTTTGTGAACACAGCTTGTCCAAGACTTGCCCTGG
>JAIVYC010000075.1:0-4288 GCA_048635645.1 Sulfurovum sp.
CAAGACCCCACTCTATGAGCTATTGCTCAAAACTCGGGAAATATACCAAAAAGACCGCCACCTTGTCTTCTACTAAGATAGAAACAGGGAAAAAGTTGAAGCTTCTCTCGGTCGCAGAGCTGCGTATTTTCTTCCATTCAGCCACAATGTGCCTGGTTAGCTTCACCTTGATCCACGCTACAGGTCCATTCTCCTTGTTCAGGACAAACTTCTCAACTTCCTCAAGAGGCACGCCGCTGCCTTTCATCCATCTATGCATTCTATCCCGAAATTTCTTGCCATACGTCTTCTTGAGCTCTGGATAGGAAAGTTCCATGTCTGCCTTGCTGATGCTCTTGATAAGGACCTCCCATGCTCTAAAGCGTTTTGCATATTTGGCATTGATGGCCTTAAGGGTGTGCGGGGCATACTTTGCAAGAAAGGCCTTGTCAAATGGAAGATGCTTCTCCCTCTTTTGCAGTTTTCTATCTAGCGCCATGAATATAAAAAAGAAGATACGATATTTAATCATAGCGAAACTTTAAAAGAGACCTAAACAAGCAGAGTATTGGGCTCGTAGTCTAGTCTGGATAGAATGGAGGCCTTCGGAGCCTTTGGCACGGGTTCGAATCCCGTCGAGCCCATCTATTTTTCCGTCAACGCTTTTTCCACATAAAGCTGCTTTATAGCTTAAAAAGGGTTGCGGAACCATCCCGTCGAGCCCATCTTATTTCTTTCCCCGGGGTTTCTTCTAATCTTTCCACTTCTTTTTAAGTCAAGAGCGCTTTCAATATTGGTATGGAACAGCTGCAGAAATGGATATCCCAGAATAGGGCGAAGCTTGCCTGTAGTCTCATCGTGAAAAGAGAGAAAGAATTGATGAAGCTGGGGATGTCTGCCAGGCTGTTCGAGGATGATAACGGCAAATTGTATGCAGGAGAAAAGGGAAAGGTTACCTGGTGTGTCTGGAAAACACACAGGAAAAGGATAAAGATATTCCCTGCGGTCGTCGTTGAGAAAAGAAGGGTTGTGAAAAAAAAGATGTGGAAGATCAGAGAGGTATATCAATTGAAAGAGGATATGACCCCTGAGCTCCTGAAAAAGAAGCTTCTGGATGTTAAAACCCTTGAATTTGCTAGAGGGATAAGTGCGAAGTCCTTGAAGTTCTCCGCTTCGATTAAATAGAACAAGAACAAGAGGATAGCATATGGAACATAGAAACTGGATCGAAACAACTGCTGACGGGGTCTATCCTCTTCTTGAGGGATTTGAGCGATGGGTTGACAGGATAGGCGCGGTCACAGAGAGCGTCTATGTATATACCAACTCCAAGAAAAGCATCTCAAGACGAGTGATAGACAGAGGTTGCCTTCTGGAAAGAAAACAGCAGGGAAGATTGCTTGCCCTGCGGGAAAAGCGCGGGTTTAAGCGGCTTGCTGAGAAACTTGCTAGTCTCAACGCGAACCCTGTGTGCATAGTGATCCTATCAGGGCCTAAGATAGAAAGGGCTCATGTGATAGTAAAGCCTTTGCAGCATGAAAAACATGAATATGATATAGCAAAAAAGCTCGGAGATCTGGATGTCGGGCCAAAAATATATGCTAGCTACAAGAACAAAGGGGTCCAAATGCTAGTCGAAGAGGGCCTTTCTATAGAGCGGTTATGGCTTCCTTTGTATGCAATAAAAAAACTTCCGGCAGTGCAATTCTCGCGCAGGATAGGTGAATTGTTCGGGAAACTGCATCATACAGGCATTATCTACCAGGACTGGCAGCCGAATCACGTGTTCTATCAGGTCCCGAGCGGAAGACGTCTTGGAAAGGCCAAGCTGATAGATTTTGGAAGCGCTGCTCCTGCCTCTGCTAAATTCTGCAATAAAGAGAGAAGCGCATTAAGGAGAACAATGGAAGATTTATTAAAGGCAAGGGGCATATCAAATAAAGAGAGTTTAAAATCATTATCGCAATTTGATGCGGCATATGAGAAAAAAAGGTGAATAAATGCCAAAGATAAAAAAGAAAGCAAGGAAACCCCAAAAGAGATCAAGGGAAGCTTCCAAGAGGAAAACAAAAAAAGAGAGAGTTTCCAAAAACAAGGTCGTGGAAACCAATGAAAGCAAGATATATCTGGTCACACGCGATGACCGCTCGCAGATAGTGGCAAGGAAATGGACCGAAGAGGTAGCCAACACACTGCAGATAAATCAGAAGAATTGCAGGATATACAGGTGCAAAGAGCAGGTTGAGATGGACCTGAGGCCGAATGCTTTTGAGTACAATTACATTTTCAGCCGCAAAAAGGAGAACCTCTATTTGATAAATGCCTGCGCGAATTATGGGGACAGGCTAAAAGCGCTTGAGCTTGTTGAGAGATTCTTTGACATATATCCGACCCCTCTTATCATAGACAAGCAGATGACCTATATGGTAAAATCACTGACCAAAGAGATACTTGAAAAGAAATAGCAGGTCCTGTCCTTTTTCTATTCTGCTTCATACCTCTTTAGGTATTCTTTTATCATTCCTGGGAAGACCCTTGCTTCCACAAGTCTCAGGCCCATGCGTTCGGCCCACTTCTTTATTCCCTCATCTGCTGTGACCACTGCAGCATCAAGCTCCTTGGCAAGCAGAAGCACGTCCAGGTCCTCTTTGCTATCCAGTATACCTTGCCTCAGGGCGACCCTATATTTGTTGCGCAGGGACTTCACCTGGGTGCCATTCGATGATTTTCCTTTCTTGCCTGCTGCGGAAAGTGCTTCCTCTGCGATCCGAAGGCCCTTGTTCATCCTGTCGCGAACTGTCCCGATGTAGTCGTATAGTATCTCTGCGGGTATCTTTATCTCAAAGCGATCAGGTGTCTTTTTGACAAGCCATGTATCGACCTTCACTATCGTGCTCTCCTTGCATTTCCTGCTTTTCAGCGAGAGTATGAGCTCCTGGTATACCGCAGGATAGGGTACATAGCAGCTGATCTTGAGCTTCATTCTTGCTTCAGCTATCAGGTTTATCAGCTCAAGGGAGAATTTTACATTGTCAGGGGATTTCTTGAATGGCAGAGCGTTCGTGAACGCTGATGTGTCAAAAACAAACCGTTGTTTGTATATCATGAACAGAACAAAAACGCCTTGAGTTTATATTCTTTCTTTTGCCAAAAATGAGGAAAATGAAATGGTTGTGGCCCAAAGAGGATCAAAGGCCACGCCGAAAAGGGAGGAGGCAGAGGAAAAAAAGGAGGTAAAAAAACAAGTAGAGTTAGAAGATATGGTGGTTACTGCCCAAAAACGAGAGGAAAACATCCAGGATGTCCCGGCAAGTATCACAGCCTTATCGGAAGTACAGATCGAGGATGCCAGAATCGAATCAACTAGTGAAATCCACACTTTTATTCCAAACTTTACCAGTTTTAAACTCGGCAATGGCGGATTATTCAGTTATTACAGTATCCGGGGCCAGAGCAATTTCATACAAACTACCCGTTCGGTTGGAATATATATTGATGATGCCCCCTCAAGTAGCGCCGCCAATGCGACAGACAGCACAATCTACGATGTCGAACGTATTGAGGTGCTCAGTGGTCCCCAGGGAAACCTCTATGGAATGAACAGCTCTGGTGGAGTTATCAATATTATCACCAAGAAACCCGGCAATATCTGGACAGCAAAGGCTACCGGTGGCATTGGAGATTATGAGACTCACTTCTACAATGCTTCAGTGAGTGGACCTGTGGTAAATGATAAACTCTTTATCGGTCTATCAGGGACCCGTAAAAAGCAGGATGAAGGGTATCTTGATAACTGGGTCACCCATCCTGACACAATAGATACGGTCTCTGGCCGGGTACAGCTCAGATGGACTCCCATTGAGGAACTGGACATAATTTTTTCTGCTTCCGGAGAAGACCAGGATAACGGAATGGGTTTTATGATTCCTGTAGATGACGATCCCTTTAAGATACCAAACGTCAACCTGCCTGACGAACACAATGATGTAGACATAAATACCCAATCCCTTCGAATCAAATACGAGGCGCCCTGGTTTGACTTGACATCTGTCAGCGCAAGAAACTCAAATGAATACGACTCGGTTTACACTCCTGATCTCACGGGGATGAATCTTATGAATATGAAATATCTTGAGGATGTTACAGATTACTCCCAGGAGATCCGCCTGAATTCTGTTGACAGCGATAATCCCTTCCAGTGGATTGTTGGCGGGTTTTATTTTGACGCGGAAGATACGTCTGATATGACAATGAATATGGATGCATGTTTATTTGATCCTACAGGCATGACTCCTCCGGGTTTGATGAC
>JAIVYC010000076.1:0-4348 GCA_048635645.1 Sulfurovum sp.
CCGCCCTTGCTTGAGATTATTTGCTTGAATTCCTTGTAGTCTTTTGCTTCGCGGATGTTCTCCTTGAGGCTATTCTTGGCTTTTTTGAACATGCTCTTTTGTATGTCTTCAAAAAGCTCTGCGAGCTCTTTTGGCACATCTGATTCTGCCACGCTCATCTTCTTTCCTGTGTCCCTTCTGACGAGCACGGCCTGCTTTTTCTCTATGTCCTTTGGGCCTATCTCTATCCTTACTGGAACTCCTCTGAGCTCTGCTTCGTTGAACTTCCAGCCTGGTGTGTAGTTCTCCCTGTCATCTAATTCGACCAGCACGCCTTGCTTCTCAAGGACCTCCTTTAATTGCCTGGCCTTTTTCAGCACCTTGGCTGAGCCTTGCTTGAAGTATATCGGAACTATGACCGCCTGCACCGGGGCGATCTTCGGCGGAAGGATGAGTCCTTTGTCGTCTCCGTGCACCATTATCAGCGCTCCTATCAGTCTTGTGCTCACGCCCCATGAAGTCTGCCATGCATGCTGTTTTTCCTCGCTTTCGTCTGTAAAGACTATCTCGAACGGCTTTGAGAAATTCTGCCCCAGGTTATGCGAGGTGCCTGCCTGCAGGGCCTTTCCGTCAGGCATCAATGTCTCAAGCGTTGTCGTGTAGAGCGCGCCTGCGAACTTTTCGCTCTCGCTTTTTTTCCCTAAGAGCACTGGTATGGCCAAATAGTCCTCAAGAAGCCTCTTATACAGGCCAAGGATGTACTCGACCTCCTTGTCTGCATCCTCCTTTGTTGCATGGACCGTGTGGCCTTCCTGCCATAGGAACTCCTTTGTCCTTAGGAATGGTTTCGTAGCCTTTGTCTCCCAGCGCACTACAGAGCACCACTGGTTAATGAGAAGAGGAAGGTCCCTGTGGGATTGTATCCAGTTCTTATACATGACATATATTATGGTCTCGCTTGTCGGGCGTATGGCCAGTGGTTCTTCAAGTTCTGTGTTCCCTCCCTTTGTCACCCATGCCACTTCAGGGATGAATCCTTCAAAGTGCTCTGCCTCTCTTGTAAGGAAACGTTCCGGTATGAACATTGGGAAATAGGCGTTCTTGTGCCCTGTCTTTTTTATCTCCTTGTTCACAAAGTCCTGGATCTTCTCCCATATGGAATAGGATTGCGGCATAAAGACGATGCATCCCTTCACAGGGGCATAGTCTGCCATCTGGGCGCGCCTTATGACCTCGACATACCATTCTGAAAAATTGTCTTGTTTGCTTGGTAACATCTCTTTGATTTAGAGCGGAGACCTATTTAAAGAATTCGCAGAAATCAGTCGCCTTCTATTTTCTTCATCTGGATGGCCCAGGAGATATATGGTTCTGTGAAGAATCCTGCCTCCACGCGCCCTGTCTTTTTCATCATCTTTGTTATCTGAAATCCTGCCGAGCCTGCCATCTGTTCAAGGCATTCTCTGAGGGCTTCCTCCTCTTCCTCAAGCCTTCCAGCTACATTCTCTTTCTGGTCCTCTTCCACCCGGCCTGACTCATAGAGGTATTGGGCCGCTGCCTTCTCAAGTTCGCCGCTGAGGGCCCATATTAGTATCTCGCCGTCTGGCTTCAGGATATGGGAAAGCCCTGCAAGCATGAGCTTCGCTGACGGCTCCTTGGTCCTTCTGGAGGATTCGAGCATGTCTGTGAACCATCTGTATATCACTATTGAATCGAACTTGTGCCTTACCATGAACTTCTTCCATTTTGAGAGGTCCTCCCTGCTCTTTGGCGGGATGGTAAGGCACATTGAAGATGTGTTGTCGCTCAGTTCCCTTGAGCCATTGTATGCCTTTCCATATGTCTTTATCATGTTCTTCAGGCAGGCTGCGATGTCTGGATCAGGGTCTGCAGCGACAAGCCCGCCCTGCTCTCCGACGGCTTCAGCGAGCATAAGCGCGCCTATTGGGGATTCAAAGTTAAGGTAAAGCGCGTATTTCCCTCTCAGCTTGAAGGCGCTCAGGAACCATGCCCGCATGTTCCAGCCAAGATACATGCGAAAGTCTCTGAGCTCTGCATCCTCTATCTGCACAGGGTATGAGATGTCGCCTGTATCTGCAAATGCCCTGGCGGTATTCTCGTCCTTCAGGAGAGAGGCCAGCCTGTTGAAAAAATTCAGCTTTGTCATGCGCCCTATCTTATAAATGCCAGGGTCGTCAAATCTCTCGCCTTCCATTTCACTCTTGAATGTGTTCACGTGATATTTTATAGTTTCGCAAGGAAAAAAGCTTTTTAATGGGCTATCCCTTATTCTTTAGGTATGTTGCGGGAAGAATATGAGAAAACTGTGTATGAAGCGACCAAAAGGGTTGCTTTCCTCTCTGATAGCCTGTCTTTCATGCTAAAGCATCCGCATACTGAGCACAAGCTCATGCAGGTGTTTCTTATCAATGAGATGCGGGGTCTCAGGGAGAAATTGTGGGCTCCGCAAGAGGAAGATGGTAAATTCATATCCAAATGCATAAAGTCCCTGGAGGAGTGCGAAAGAGAGATAAGGAAAAAGGACCTGCACGCTGCCTGGACAAATATCAACAGCGCTTATGGGTTTCTTTCCAGGGTATCTGTGAGCCTTGTTGACGCGAACGAGGAGTTGAGATACCTGGAGCGCGCGAGCCTTTGGAAAGGCGTTTCAATAGGCACGCTCATAGGGTTTATTATAGGCTTTTCCGTGTTCTTTATCAATCTTATGGTATATTATGCAGTAAAATGAAGGTCCTATTTTCGCTCATTGCAGTGATGCTCTTTGCATCCGCAGGCTCTGCGCAGCTCTGCAAGCTTGCCATAGCCATGGATATAACACCTGAGGGTTCTGATGCAAAAGTGGTGCAGCAATATTCATTTGTCTGTGCGAACAGCGGGTATCTCGGCCAGGCAACGAACATCCAGTTCATGCTTCCATGGAAGATAAAAAAGGTGTCTGTGTCTGATTCCAAGGGCTTGCTTGAGCCTGCCCCTCTTGACCCTGCGTTTTACAAGCTGACAGAAAAGGCTGATTACAGCGTGCTCTCTGTCATCCCAAGGAACTCCATACTCATAGGCCCGTATGGGAACACTTACAGCCTGTCAATAAGCTACTCGGTTCCTGCCGCGATAGAGAGCAGGGAAGACAGCTCAAAGGTCTTGCCTGAGGGATTGCTCGTCATGCCTGAACTGAGGATGGTCTCTGAAAAGACAAGCACAATCTTCAGCCCTGATATTGTATCCTATTCCGTACGACTTGTCCTTCCTGAGGGTGCTGAACTAAAGAGATCAGGCGCCTGCAAGGTAGAGGAGAGCATTGTATCCTGCTATGGTCTTGACCAGCAGGGAATGCATGAACTAGAGCTCTCCTGGAGGGACAAGAGCATGCCTGAAAAGCTGATGCGTAAGGGCTGGCCCTGGTTCATTCTAAGCCTTAAGAGCGCTGTCGGGGGAATCTTCGGATTTTTGGGTTAGGATGAGCTTTGTTACTGTTCTCTTGTTCATTCTTGGAGTCGCAGCCCTCGCATGGCTTGTATTCAGAAGGTATGAAGGCATTCATCTCCCGTCGGTCCGGCTGAAAAGAGGCTCAAAAAGCAGGCCAAGACCAAAAAAGCCCAGCGCTCCTGTCACAGGAGTCTGCAGCGAGTGCGGGAAAGAGGTGACCCTGCCGTTCAAATGCAAGTATTGTAATAAGCTCTTTTGCAGTGACCACAGGCTCCCTGAGAGCCATTCTTGCCCTGGAGTATGAGTTATAGAGCTTGGGCATCAAAGCCAAGCCTGCTCAGGTAAGCTGCGAACTCTCCTGCAAACCCATGGTGCGTGTATACCTTCTCAGGCTCGCTTTTTTGCACTATCTCCTTGAGCTCAATGAAATCGGCATGGTCGCTCAGCACGAACGATTCATCGGCCCCGCACATGTATTTGTAGTTCTCTGAGACCGCCCAGCCTGAGAATATGGCGATGCGGATCCTGTGTTTTTCCTTGAGCTTTTTGAGCCATGCGCTTGATCTCACAGGTGGGCTTATTAGTATGAACTGGTCCTTTGTATTGCTCTCATTGAACTCAGGACCTACAGGGAGCTCCACGCCAAAGCTCTTGTGTATCCTGTTCATGTCAAGTACCTTCTCATGCAGGAGCTGCTTGTATTCTCTGAACATATGGGATATCAGCTGGGCCTTTCCAAGCGAATAGCCCATGAGTATCACGGATTCTCCTTTGGATATGCACTGGTTGACCCATTCCCTGGCCGACCTCTCAACCTCCCGATAGGAGGGGAAGATGAAGTCAGGTCTGCCGAATGTCGTCTCCAGCAGGAGTGTGTCGCATTTTTCAGGCTTAAAGCCGTTGAGGAAAGCGCGCGTCCTTGTGC
>JAIVYC010000077.1:0-4242 GCA_048635645.1 Sulfurovum sp.
ACTGCGAATTCCTGAGCAAACGGCTCTTTGAAGAGAGGATCGGAACAGAAATAGTCAGCCTGAACGGAAAGGCAGATGAGGGTCCAGGGAATAGAGTGCATAGAGTGGAACTGATACTGAACGCGAACAACCCGTTCAACTGGACAATGCTTGCGAACAATGAGCTGAAACAAAAGGGAAGAGAGATATATGAGGAGCGGGGATTTGACCTGGTGCATGCGCATGACTGGACAACAGCCATAGCCGGAATGGCGCTCTCAAAACTGACAGGGAAACCGTTTGTACTGACGCTTCACTCCACAGAGCATAATAGGGGATTCTGCAACCAGCACTCGCAGGTGGTCTCAAGCATTGAATGGTGGGCAAGCTTTGAAGCAAGAAGGGTCATAGTAGATAATAGGGATGTCTATAATTCTGTGAAATATGACCTTAACCTGCCAGAGGACAAGATAAGGATAGCGGACCCGATGCAGAGCGGCTGGCAGGAAAAGGTCATTGAAGAGTACAGGAAAGCTGAGGAACTTGGAGCAATAGCATGAGAACACTTATACTTACATGGGAATTCCCCCCGAACAAGGTCGGAGGGATAGGAAGCCACTGCTATGACCTGAGCAGGAAACTCAGCAATATGGGGCATGATGTAGAGGTCATAACCTATGGATGCCAGGAAAGCGAGGAAGAAATTGAAGGCGTAAAGATACACAGGGTACCCTCGACCTGGGCGCCTGACACCATAAGCTGGTCACTGTTCCTAGGGCACAGGATGGAAAAAAAGGCACTGGAACTCCATAAGGAGGAAAAGCTTGAGGTCATACACGCGCATGACTGGATGGCAGTTCCCGGGGCAGTAGGGATAAAAAAGATGCTCAATATCCCGATGGTGCTGACCATACACTCGACAGAAGCAGGGAGAACCGGGATAACCAGTGACTATAGCAGGATGATCAATGATATAGAGTGGTATGGCACTTATGAGGCGGACCAGATAATCACTGTAGGAAAAGACTTCAGCGAGGAGATAAGGAACAGGTTCAACCCGCCGCATGAGAAATTACATTACATACCGAATGGGATGGACCTTAAGAGATATGATGAGGCAACAAAGCACACAAAGAGAAGCGACTATGCAGGAGAATGGGAAAAACTGGTGTTCTTTGCAGGGAGAATGGTGAAACAGAAAGGGATCGAATACCTGATAGACGCTATCCCAGAAGTGCTGAAAGAGCACGGCGAAGCAAAATTCGTGCTTGCAGGCGGAGGGGATGTGAATGAGTATAGACGCATGGCAGAAAAAAGAGGCATCAACGACAAAACATACTTCCTCGGACAGGCGGAAGAGCAGAACATATTCTCATTGTTCAAGATAGCAGACGCGTCAGTGGCACCGTCGATCTATGAGCCATTCGGGATCGTTGCCCTGGAATCAATGGCAGGGAAAACCCCGATGGTGGCATCATCGGTCGGAGGGCTCAAAGAAACGATAAAACACGAATGGTCAGGACTCCACACATACCCTGCAAACTCCAGGTCAATAGCAGACCAGCTGAACAGGGTGCTCTCAGACAGGAGCTGGGGCGCATGGATGGGAAAGAACGGACGGAAAGACGTGGAAAAGAGATACGGCTGGGACAAAATAGCGGCATACACCACAGGGGTATATGGAAGCGCAATGGAGATCTGGTAAAATGAAGGACATATGCTTTCTTTTTGAAGTGCACCAGCCAGTAAGGCTGAAGACATTCGAACCATTCGCACCCAGGTTGAAGGATAAGTACTTTGACATGCCGCTGAACAAGGAGATATTCGACAAGGTCGCAGGGAAATGCTACTGGCCCACGAACCAACTGCTACTTGAGCTGCTTGAGACCCACAAGGAGTTCAGGTTCGCATTCAGCATAACAGGCACATGGCTGGACCAGTGCAAGGAATTCCAGCCCGAACTGCTTGAGACATTCAGGGAAATGGCAAAAACAGGAAGGGTCGAGTTCCTTGATGAGACATACTACCACTCGCTTGCAAGCCTGTACGAGGACAAGGAAGAGTTCAAAGAGCAGGTGAAGATGCATAATAGGGCGATGCGCAAAGAGATAGGATACAAGCCAACATTCTTTAGGAACACAGAATGCGCGTATAATAATGGGATAGCCCGGACGGTCAAAGAGATGGGGTATAAGGGAACCATCACCGAAGGTATCGAATGGATATTAGATGGATGGAAATCCCCCAATTACGTGTATAAGTCGCCTGCTCACAGCGGGGAACTCCCAGTGCTCCTCAGAAACTACAGGCTGAGCGATGACATAGGGTATAGGTTCTCTGCAAGAGGATTTGACCAGTGGCCTGTGACAGCAGACAAGTATGCGAACTGGCTGTCAAGCGCTGAAGGGGACCTGGTCAATATATGCATAGACTATGAGACATTCGGAGAGCACCAATGGGACGAGACAGGGATATTCTTGTTCCTAAGATACCTGCCTGAAAAGATGCTGAAAAAAGAGGAGCTGAGATTTGAGACCCCAAGCAAGGTAGTTGAAAAACACGAACCAAAAGGAGAGGTGGATGTATTTGAATTCTCCACGATATCCTGGGCAGACATGGAAAGAGATGTCAGCGCATGGCTTGGGAACGACATGCAAAGATGCTGCTTCCATGAGATCCAGAACCTGACCAAGTATGTCAAGGAAAAAGGGGACAAGGAACTGCTGGAGTTGTGGAGACTGATGCAGACCTCAGACCACTACTACTATTTGTGCACCAAGTTCTGGGGAGACGGGGACGTGCACCATTACTTCTCGCACATGAAGGACCAGCAGAAGGCATTCCTGAACTTTATAACCATAATCTCTGACCTGAAAACGAAAGTGCTTGTTGGAGAGAAAAAGATAGGGAAAGAGGATATGCTGGGCCTGCTTAAACTCACGAAAGAAGAGACAGAGTATAAGAGGATAAGAAAGGAACTGGATGAGGCAATAGGAAAGGTGGAGCAGGCAAAGAAGATACCAGAAGAGACCATAGAGAGCATAGAGAAAAAATTAGACCCAAAGAAACACCAGGGATTCATCAAGGTCCTCAAGATATGGAAACGGTCAGGGATCAAACATTGAGAGCCTTTCCTCGATCTCACGGATAAGCGTTGGCAGGGCCTCAGGACCCGGCTGGATGTTCCTGACGCGCTCGGCCAAGTGCCTGTCGCATATCACCCTTTCTATCCAGACGGCAAAATCATTCTGTCTCTTTGTAAGATGATGGGAAACGGAATCGACCTTCCTGAGCGAGGAGAGGAGCTCTTCAAGGGAATGGGCCTCTGAAACGACCCTGTAATCATCAAGCTTAAGCCAGAAGGTGTCCGGCCGCTCAACAGAACATGGATAACTTCTCATCCTGTAATAGGAAAAATCAAATCATGTATATAAGCGTTTAAGGTGGCGGAAAGAAGATTTTTAAGAGGCAGGGGTTTAGGATAGAACATGAGATATGACCTGCTGTGCATCGGGGATGTGTTCTGCGATATCATAGCCAAGCCTGTGAAAAGGCTTCCAAAAGCAAACCAGCAGACCATAACAGGAATAGTGGTGAACAAGGGAGGAGAAGCTGCGAACACTGCGTGCGCGGCAAGCATGCTTGGGCTCAAGACGGCGTTCATAGGACGGGCAGGGAAGGATATGCTCAGCATGAAGATAATTGAGCGGATAAAGGAGTGCGGAGTGGATGTGTTCTGCAAGAGGGATGATAAGGAGATAGCGATAACAATGGCCCTTGCATGGGGGAGAGATGATAGGGCGTTCATCTCATCCCAAGGAGCGAACAAGGGATTGAGCATGAAGGACATAGATGAGAAGGTCCTTGAAAGGTCGAGGCATGTGATGAGAGGCGGGATATGGCATACAAGCAAGCTCCTTGATGTGAACTGGCGGATACTCAAGAAAGCCAAAGGAACAGGGAAAAGAACAGACTCAATATTATGGTAACCGTCCACTCGTTTATTAATTATATTCAACCCCAGGTTTATCTTTGCAGTAGGAAAACAAATCATAATTGTAAGATAAAAGATTCAGCTATTATTTTTCATTCATTATTGAAAGAGGTTGGTGTAAAGCTTTCATGTTCTCCATTTCTTGTTAATTTTGATCTTTCAAAAATTGGATAGATTAGATGACCCTCATTGATTCTGTATTGCATTGGTGGATGAAAAAGCGCATCCATCAAATTGAACTTTTCAAAAAGTATCCGCATGAGGTGCAG
>JAIVYC010000078.1:0-4306 GCA_048635645.1 Sulfurovum sp.
ACAGTCCTTCCGGGACCGAATCCTGACCTGAAAAGGGTCACACAAGAGATCGTTGAGCACAGTGACCTGGTGGTTGTCATGGCAGAGATAGCAAGGTCTATACTGAAGAATGATTATGGGGTAGATAGTGAAAAGATCAGGTTAATACCCCATGGGGTCCCTGATTTTCGCCTGAAACCAAGGGTCATAGAGAAGAACAGGAAACTTCTGCTGACCTTTGGGCTGCTTGACAGTAGGAAAGGCGTTGAATATGTCATAGATGCCATGCCGAAGATAGTTGAAAGGCATCCAGATGCGCTCTATTGCATCATAGGCGAGACCCACCCCAGCGTTCTGAAGAGAGAGGGGGAAAACTATAGAAATATGCTAATGGCAAAGGTGAAGGATATGGGCCTCAAAAAACACGTGAAGTTCTATAATGAATACCTGGTCCAGAAAAAACTGATAGAATGGCTGCGGGCAGCAGACGTCTATATCGCCCCATCACTTGACCCGAACCAGGTGACCAGCGGAACAATAGCCTATGCAGTAGGCTGTGGAAGGGCCATAGTCTCGACTCCTTGCCTTTATGCAAAAGAGATGCTGTCAGATGACCGCGGACTGCTCGTAGGGTTCGAAGACCCGGACTCCATAGCAAATGCCGTGAACAGGATACTCTCTGACAAAGACCTAAGGCAACGCTTTGAGAGCAATGCAAGAGAGCTTGGCAAGAGCATGACATGGCCGAATGTGGCGGCAGAATATCTGGATCTTTTCAGGTCACTATGAAGCTTCCCCCTATAAACCTAGCACATCTTGAAGCCCTGACAGACCATGTTGGGATCATCCAGCATGCAAAGCATTCTGTGGCTGATAGGAAGACCGGGTATACAGCGGATGACAATGCCAGAGCGCTGATAGTAGCTGCAAAGCATCATGAGCTTTACAATGACGATCTAAGCAAGAAGCTTGCGACCACCTACATGAGTTTCCTCTATCACCTTCAGAAAGAGGATGGAAGGGTGCACAATCTCATGGAATACGGCAGCTCTTTGCTGGATGAGGTCGGTTCAGAGGATTCTTTTGGAAGGACAATATGGGCATGCGGATATGTCATGTCATCCAAGCTGCCTGACAGCTTCAAGGCAACCTCAAAGCATGTCTTTGACAATGCCCTGAAATGGGTGCGTGACCTGGAGTCCCCCAGGGCAAGGGCCTTTTCGATCGTTGGTCTGTACCATTACAACAAGGGTTGTCCAGAGAACACAGACGCGCTCGCAAGGACAGAATACCTTTCCAAAAGGATGCTTGAGAACTACAGGGATGAGTCAGATGATACATGGAAGTGGTTCGAGCCGGTCATAGCCTATTCAAACGGGAAGATACCACAGGCCCTGTTCCTTGCGTATGAGATGACAGGGAATAAGGAGTACCTGGAGGTGGCAGAGGAATCCCTTGATTTTCTTACAAGGGCAACGATAATCGATGGTATGCTTGTGCCGATAGGGCATGACGGCTGGTATAAAAAGAGCGGGAAAAGGGCGCATTATGACCAGCAACCGGTAAATGTCGAGGCAAAGATCGAGGCCTATCTGACCGCATACAGGGTGACAGGGAAAAGGGACTATTACGACAAAGCACTGCTCTCATTTGAATGGTTCCATGGAAAGAACTCAATAGGCAAGCCGCTCTACAACCCTGAGAACGGCGGCTGCTTTGACGGCCTGATGCCCATGGGAGTTAATGCAAACCAGGGCGCTGAATCGACCGTCTCTTACCTACTGGCCAGGCTGTTGATGGAAGAGAATAAACAGCCCTGATCCCTTAAGACATATGTCACCTCTGGATGTTGTTATCCTAGCTGAATCATAGGGAAGAAAGCCAGGCCAAAGAAAAATTAATGCTGCGTCTAATATCTGAACCAGTAGACCAGTTAAGTTTTCAATCCATTCAAGCGTCTTGTTATTTCGTCGAAAACGATCTGTTTTTTTTCTTTGTTCAAGTGAAATAAGGTTTTAGTGATCATGGCTTTTGATATCGTAAACATATAGTTCACTTTTATGATGCTGTCTTTTATCACTCCCTCTTTTTTTGAAAGGGGGATCCCTTTCATTTTGACATTGCTTGTTATTCCGGCTACAACTATGTTATCAAGTTCCTCGAATAATACAAGCGCGGGCCTTTTTTTTGTTTCAAACGTGTCAGTAAACTGCACTTCAGCAATTACAACATCGCCGGCCCTAAACATCTTCCCATACCTCATCCTCTCTATTATCCCACAGTTCTTTCATTTTTGGCTGTTGGATCTTGTGGAGAAATTCATCATACTGATTTCTCATTTTAACATTTTTTGAGATTTTTATCAGGTCTGAGATCAGTTCATTATACGTTTGTCTGGGATACTCTTTACTTTCTTTTAATGCTTTTACAACAGACTTGTCCAGTTGAACAGTAGTAACACCACCCATTATATATCACCTATGGTTACTATATAATCAATTATATATAAATCATCCGGAAATCAAAAATCTTTCTTAATTAAAAGGGAGGAGACATGGAGCCAAAAAGGATATTAGTGACAGGTGCAGGGGGATTCATAGGCAGTCATCTTGCAAAAGAACTCCACAGGCAAGGGCATTTTGTAAGGGCAGCGGATATGATGTGGCAAGGCTATGTGAAAGAGCCCTATTACTCTGAAAAACTTACCTTTGATCTGAGAGGTCCACAGGATTGCATAGAAGCCACAAAAGACATTGAATATGTTTACCATCTCTCGGCGAATATGGGGGGAATTGGACCTGTCGCTTCTCTTGATGCTGATATAGCACATGACAATGCCTTGATAAATGCACATATGTTGCATGCATCGGTTTTAAACAAAGTAAAGCGTTTTTTCTTTGCATCGTCTGCCTGCGTTTATCCTGCTTGCTACCAAACAGAGAGTGACCTGGTCGCTATTAAAGAGGAGGACGCTTACCCGGCAGACCCGGTCAACCTTTATGGCTGGGAGAAATTATTCACTGAGAAGACCTGCGAGGCATACAAGAAAGACCATGGCCTTGAGATAAGAATAGCCAGGTATCATAGCATCTATGGTCCAGAGAGCACATGGGAGGGTGGCAGAGAGAAAACCATTGCCACTCTTTGCAGAAAAGTCGCGGAAGCTTCTGATCCAGGCACGATCGAGATCCAGGAGGCTGGACAGCAAACCAGAGCCTATTGCTACATAGACGACTGTGTCAAAGGCACTATCAGGTTAATGGATTCCAATTATGATGGCATCCCTCTGAACATCGGCACTGACCAATTCATCTCCATCAAGGAACTCGTGGATACAATAATAGAAGTTTCAGGCAAGAACATAGAAACAAAGTATCTTACTTCTGCCTTGCAGGGAATTAGAGAGAGAACTGCGGACCTGACCCTGATAAAAAAGGAACTGGGGTGGAGCCCGGAGGTTTCCATGAAAGAGGGAATTGAAAGAACCTATAAATGGATCAAAGAAAGGGTGCTGGAAAAAAAGAGAAAAGACACGTCAAAAGGGATCGATGAAGCTCAGTCGGGCAATTGATCTCGGCACTTCAAATAGTTTTACGCGTTCAGGAAACCTAAAAGAAAACATTCAAAAGCTAAGCGACTTGTTCTTCTTTACCCATTTGGCAATGAACTCAGGCCCTTTAAATGTGCAATATGAGATAAGGTCTCTTGTATTAAGCCTGGCAGCTCTCCTTCCGGTCTCTATCGAGATCTTTTCAAGGTCTTCCATGGATAATCTTTTCTTAAGCTCCTTGAAATAAGCCACCATTTCGGCATCTGTCCTGCCTTTATATCTGAAATACTTTATCAGCTCTGCTTCTATGAAGGCAAAGCGCATGAGTTCAGAATCTGAGAACTTCTTCCCAAGCTCAAGACCTATCTCGATCATCTCTTTGGGCGAGAAAGAATACCGTTCAGGATCATAGACAAGCTTAACCCCAAGCTTTTTCAGGTCCTTCGCAAGTTTTTGATGGTTCGCCCCGATGGTGCAAAGCACAGGCTTTGATGTTTTCTTGTTTTTCAAGAGCTTTTTTGCCTGGGCAAAAAGAGCCCTGTTCCTTTTGGAATTGAGCTCAACAGCAAACCCAAGCGCAGCCCGGTACTGTTCAGTTGCATTCTCAATATCCCCTCTGTAAAAAAGAGCGCTGGCCTCGAATCCGAGAGGGACCACAGCCTCAACCATCCGCCTTGTCACTGGAGAATCCTCGAGCACAATGTTCAGCCCGCACTTATAGATAAGCTTGTCCAGTTCAGTGAGATAGGGGTCGATGGTGTTGAAATATGGGTTAAC
>JAIVYC010000079.1:0-4184 GCA_048635645.1 Sulfurovum sp.
TTCTCAAAAAAATATTTGTCTCATCTTTGGTGTCTGTGGAGTCTTTCTGGCCAAGTATATACACTGATTGAAAAAAACAGAACATCATGAAATATAGGTCCAGGGGAGCAAGGCTCCTTTGGAACAGCACATTCATGGAAGGGACCAGGAAAATGTATAGCGATGCCAGTAGAAGGTATGTCTGGATGTTACGTCCTAGGGGTAATCTGGGCTTGGAATATGCAAAAAGAGCAAGTCCATAGCCAATCCCTATCATAAATATCAAGGGATTCGTTGCCAAGAGGGCGATCAGCCCGGCCGACAAGGTCAGAAAAGACAGGGTTTTCATCTGCATCCGGTTTATGAGCCCGCTTGTGGTCCATTTGTCTTTTCTTCTGTTGCGGATGTCTAGCTCATAGTCCTGGTAATCATTGTAGAATGCCCCGAAGAGTTCTATGCAGGTGAACCCGAATCCGATCAGAAGCAGGGGGATGGAGAAGTTGTTTGTGTACGCTCCATACATCAGGATGAACCCGAGTATCCCAAGGCCCACTCTCAGCCGCCGATATATCAAGTATGCTAGTTTTCTACGTTCCATTTAATTACGTGGGAGCCAGTTTTTTCGCATATCTCTGCTCGCAAATGCACAGGACCTCTTCTTCTGAGAGGGATCCTTTTCTGCTCTCAGATGTTGTTTTTATTTTTTTCAGCAGGGCATCCAGTTCTCTTTCTTTTCTGATGATATCGTGTTTCTTCAGGGTATATCTTAATAGACTTTTACCGCTGTGTTTTCCGAACAGGAACCTTGTCCTTTGTCCTACAAGTTCGGCATCGATGTTCTGGTAGGTTCTCGGGTGCTTTATCATCCCGTCTACATGTATCCCTGATTCATGCGTGAACGCGTTTGCTCCTACTATGGGCTTGTGCGGGTGGATCTCTACTCCTGAGTATTTTGATACCAGCCTGCAGATCTTGGTCAGCATCTCATACTTGACGCCTAGATCCGCGTTATAGAAGAATTTTAGGGCCGCACAGACCTCCTCGATCGGGGCGTTTCCTGCTCTCTCCCCTATCCCACAGAATGTGCCTGAGAAGACCTCTGCTCCTGCCTTCAGCCCTGCGATTGCTGTTGCCGTTGCTATTGAGAAGTCATTATGCTCATGAAGCCCTATGCAGCATTCCGTTTCTTTTTTGATTTTTTTGATAAGGTCATGTTCCGCAAAAGGCGTCAGGCACCCAAGTGTGTCTGCCACGAAGAAAATATCGATCTTGCCTGCTAACTGGTTGATGAAGTGTATCAGGTATTCTGTATCTGCACGTGTGGAGTCCTCTCCTGCAAAGTCCACTGTCAGGCCATGATCTTTGGCGAAATCGACCATTGACAGTGCCTTGTTCAGGTTCACTTCTCTGCTTATTTTCAGTTTGTATTCCAGGTGGAGATCTGATAATGGCGTGAACAGGGTTATCCTCCCGACATCGCAATCCAGTGCCGTCTCTATATCTCCTTTGATGGGTCTGCAGGACGCGGATATCTCTGCATCAAGCTTCATATCCACTAGCTTTTTTGTTGTTTCTTTCTCTGATCCTGATACTATCGGCATGATGTCTATTATATCAGTTCCAAATTCAGAAGAAAGCATTGCAAGCTCTATCTTTTGTCCTGGGGTGAATATTACCCCTGGCATCTGTTCGCCGTCCCTTAGGGTGGTATCAAAGATCCTGATTTTTTCCCCCATAAACTATACAAAATCCCTATTTTATTTAACCTTTTCTATTAAATGTATAAACATACAATAAAAAACTATTAAAATACCTCTTTTTTATACATACTAATGGCCTCAAGGGAACTCTCAGTGGTAATTCCTGCATACAAAGAAGGCCCTCGCATCCACGAAAACCTGCTCGAGACCTGCCGTACTTTGGATTCCCTTGGGGTTGACTATGAAGTGATAGTCGTGGATGATGGTTCTTCTGATAATACCTTTGAAGAGGCCAAGAGACTGGATTCTGAGAGGGTGAAGGTGGTTAGATATGAAAAAAACCAGGGCAAAGGCAATGCACTAAAATACGGGTTCAAGTTTGTTTCCGGAGAACTGATAGTCTTTTTGGATGGAGACCTGGATCTGCATCCTGCTCAGATAACGACCTTTTTTGAGTATCTGAAAAGGCATGATGCAGATATAGTGATAGGTTCCAAGCACCACCCAGACTCCAGGATTTCCTATCCATTGACAAGAAGAGTTTTGAGCAGGTCCTACTCTTTCTTGGTCAGGATCCTCTTCGATCTTGACATTTCTGACACCCAGGTCGGCTTCAAGCTTTTCAAGTACAGTGTTCTTGAAAGGGTTCTTCCAAGCCTTTTGGTCAAGAAATATGCCTTTGACCTGGAGCTTCTGGTCCATGCCAAAAAGTGTAATTTCAAGATCGTGGAGGCTCCTGTTGTCCTAGAGTACCAGGGCGCGGGTTCTTTTGTGAATCCGCTTGCGGTTTATCAGATATTTCTAGATACTTTGGCCATTGCTTATCGCTTTCATGCGAATGGCTATTACAAATAGGTGCTGAGGCTGCTGGATTGGTGGGTGTTGATAACTACCCTCTTCTGAATACCGGCATCTTTCTCTCTCTTGAAGCATATAAAGGCTTAATTGAATCCTAACAAACAGGATTTGTGGTGTGTGCGTTGGACAGTCAGAAGCAATATATGCGAAAAGGCATAAGGAGTAAAGAGTATGGAAATAGGAACTGTTATAAGCACCGTGGAAGGCCCTAACCAGGAGGAGTTCTCTTTCGTCGTTGATGAGAAGGCCGGCGCGATACCTGCGAGAAAGAACCAGTTCGTTGAGCTGTCCTCGCCTGAAGGAAAGGCAATAGCGATAGTGAACAGCATTGCAAAGACGAACATGTATTTTGAGCGCGCTGAATCCGTGAGGGAATACGAGCGCAATTCCTCGATGGACTCTGTGTTCCCGACCGACAGGTGGGAGTATATCGTTGCCAAGGCAAGGATGCTTGGCGTCTATTCGGATGGCATGCTTCGCAGGACCTCTTTCCCCCCCTCTCCCGGCACTAAGGTGTCTGTCGCCGACTCTGCCACCCTAAAGAAGTTCCTTGGTTTTGTTGACTCTGGTCTTCTCCTCGGCTCTGTGGAGTATCATGATGTGCCAGTGAACCTTGATATTACGCGTCTTTTACAAAAGCACCTTGCGGTCCTGTCTATTTCCGGCGGCGGCAAATCCCATTTCACCTCTTGTCTATTAGAGGAGATCCTTTCCAGGGAGTCGGCAAGGCCTGCTCTTCTGGTCATAGATGTCCATGGGGAGTACACTGGTTTTGGCCTTTCTCCAGAGAATGGGGAGAAGGACTATTCCGATAAAGTGACTGTCATCAGGGGTTCTGACATCCGCATTGGCGTGCCTAATATCTCTGCCAGGTCCTTCGCGGATTTCATCCCTAAGATGAGCAGTGTCCAGCAGAGGGACCTTGAGCGTATAATAGCTGACCTGAAGAAGCGCAAGCGCGAGGAAGGCAAGCCATATAATCTTGAGGATCTCCTGAAGGCTATCGATGATGATGACAAGATCAAGGAGAACACCTCGCAAGCTCTTTCCTCCTGGATCTATGAGCTGAAAAGGATGCGTCTCTTCAATCATGCAGACTATCCTCCCTGCGACCTCATAAAGCCAGGGAAGGCACTTATCCTTGACCTGAGCGATATCATCTATTCAAGGCATCGCCAGATCATCGTGGCCTACTTGAGCAAGAAGCTTTTTGATCTCAGGCGCAAAATAGCCCTGCTCACTCAGTCTTGTTTTCAGCTGTTCAAAAGCAAGCGCCAGTGCACCATGACCTGCAGGTTCAATATTAAAGGCGTTGATCTGGTAAGAGCCGCGTGGTGCATAAAGTGTAATGGCCCCTTCAATAACTACTTTAAGCCCCTCTTCCAAACGAAACTTTAATTTCGAAGCATTACCGCGAAACATCACTCCGCTGATAGAAGAGCTGGCGTCTTTAAGTGTAAAGTAGATGTGTCCGCTGTTGTGATGGGTAATACGGGAGAGTTCACCTTCAACTAATACGCGACTAAAAGTCTCTTCAAGCAGACCTTTAATCTGCTCATTTAGCGAAGATACACTCAGTGTATTCATAAAGGTTTTCTACTTTTTTCGAGCTATTAAAAGAGTAGATATATCCATAGAAAAGCTCTT
>JAIVYC010000080.1:0-4136 GCA_048635645.1 Sulfurovum sp.
TGATACAGGAGAGAAAAAGGTCTATCTTATCAATGTCACGGCAGAGTGCAGTGAGATGCTTAGGCGTGCTGAGCTTGTCGAGCGGGCAGGCGGGGAATATGTGATGGTCGACATGCTCACTGCCGGCTTTTCTTCCGTTCAGACCCTCAGGGAGTATGGCTTCGACCTGGCCTTTCACGCACATAGGGCGGGGCATGCGGCTTTTACAAAGGACCCTAAACACGGGATCGCGATGTCTGTTATCGCAAAGATATCCCGTCTTCTTGGTATGGACCAGTTGCATATCGGCACTGTCCTTGGAAAGATGTCCGGCGATAAGGCCGAGGTTCTTTCAAATGTCAGCGCCCTTAAGTCCGACCTCCATGGCATAAAGCCTGCTTTCCCTGTCGCTTCCGGCGGCCTTTATCCAGCCCTTATCCCAGGTCTCATCAAGATCTTTGGCAATGACATCATAATACAGGCAGGCGGGGGTGTGCATGGAAATCCTCTTGGCACTGTTTCCGGCGCCTGTGCCATGCGCCAGGCAATGGATGCCGCGCTTGAGGGTATCCCTCTAAAGAAGTATGCAAAGGCCCACAGGGAGCTTTCTGCCTCTTTAGAGAAGTGGGCCTGATCCCTCCGCACATCTTTATATATATTTAGGTCTATTTACTCACCATGGCATTTAGAACTCCTCCATTCAAGATAGAGAGAAAGGCATGGAGTCCGACCCCTGCAACTACAAGCCTTGTTGTCACTCTTCCGAGGGTTTCTTTTCTTAAGAAGGGTGATGCTCTTGAGATCACTGTTGATAAGGACGAGAGAATAACGATAGTAAAAAAAGCACTCAGGAATAGATCTTTTCAAGTGTTGCTTTGACCTCACCGCTTCCGATAGCATGTATAAGGACCCCTAATCTCGGCCCTGATCTTTTCCCAAGCAGGCTCGCATAGATCGCCTTGAAGAATTCCGCTGGCTCAAGCGAGTTTTCTGTCACGACCTTATATGCAGCATCATGTATCTCCTTCGCGCTCATCCCCTCTTTCAGTTCCCGTGCAAATTCTAATAGCCTCTCGTTCATCTCTCCTATCTTCCGAGGCTCATATGTGAACTTCAGGTTCACAGGCACGATATCTTTTTCCACCCATTTCTCCACATATCTTTTCAGATGCTCGACCGTCTCAGGGTCTCCTGTCTTCTCCTTTATCTTCTCCCAGTCCTTGTACAATTGATAGTACAGGATGAGGTCTGAGAAGCTTGTTTTGTATCTTTTCCCTGAGGCTAGCTTGTATGCTATCTTTCTTTTTTGCTCTGCCTCATTTGAGGCCTCTATCCTTCCGGCCCTATTATACTCCTCATATACTTTAAGAAGGAAGTCGCCTGTTGGCACTATATCCTTGTCCTTTTCCACTGGTGGCTTGAACAATATGTACTTCAGGAGTTCAGGGCTTACTATGTCTAGTATCTCTTTCACTCCTAATCCAAGCCCTTTTGATTTCGAGTATTTTTTCCCTCCTATGGTTATGAACCCGAATCTGAATCCGGTCGGCGGTTCTTTCTTGAACATCTCTCTGAACACTGCTTCAAGCGTGTCCCTGCTTCCGCCTCTAGTATAATGGTCTTTGCCTCCGCCTTCGACGCTCACTTTCAGGATGTCTTGTTTGGCAGGCCAGTCAAGCCTCCAGACAAGCTTGTACTTGTGCTCTCCTATGCTCGTTTTCCCTGAAGCCCCGCATCCCTTTACATACCCGACATCCTTGTCGCATGCATATTCTATCTCATCCTGGTGCGTTCTGACGATCCGTGTCGTGGCTATCTTCCCGCATTCCTTGCATATGACCATCAGGGGAGACCAGTCTTCAGGAACTTCCCTGAACGAGGTCCTTTCTAATATCTCCTTTGCCTGGGCCTGGTTTTTCAGGAAGAATCTCGCGTGCTCGTCATATTTCCCTTTGCTATACTCCTCGTTCGCCTTGAGTATCTTTGGGTGCACATCCAGTTCACCCATTATCTCTTCAGCCTCTTTTAGAAAGTGCTCCCCGTATGACCTGCAGCATCCGAACGGGTCAGGGACATCTGACAATGGTTTTCCAAGATGTGGCTTTAGCAGTTCCTCATGTTCTTTCAGGTTTCCAGGAACATTGTCAAAGGCGTCCAAAATATCTCCCTGAAAGTAGAATGTTGCATCCCTGCCTTTTTCGATGAGTCCCCTATATACGGAGGATGGGTATAAGAATTCGCAGAGCGTCCCAAGGTGGGTTGAGCCTGATGTGCTTATGGCGCTTGATACCACATATGGACCGCCTTTTTTCTCAAGCTCCTCTATTATCTTCTCGCTCCAGTGTTTTATTTCCATGGGAAACTATATCGTACGCAAGCTTTATTAATTCCTTTGTCTAAAAAGGTCTTGGATGATGATGTCTTTGTGTCTGATCTAATGATGAACCGACATCGATCTGACTTTTTATAACAGCCGTGGGTCTTCTCTAGTCCCTGTCTCGCTTGGCTCTTCAGCTGCCGGTGGTTCAGTTGGCTCTTCAGTTGCCGGTGGTTCAGTTGGCTCTTCAGCTGCCTGTGGTTCAGTTGGTTCTTCAGCTGCCTGTGGTTCAGTTGGTTCTTCAGCTGCTGATGCCTGGCTTTCAGCATATGCCTTCTGGATCTCATTTACCAGGAAGTCTACAAGTTTTTGGTCTACAGGAAAGCCTATTGTCGTCTTGTATCTCTTTTCTGCATTCTTGTTGTAGTATCCCTTTGCTATTGCAATGAACTCATTGCTGTCTGGTGCTTTTTTTCTGGATATCTCCAAGAACTTTGTGTTGTTCACTCCGTATCTCAGCTCTTCCTGACTTATTGTTTCATACATCACTTGTTCTTCTGTCATTTTTTTATTCCTCCGTCAATGGATCTATTAGTATCTTTTCTTTGAAGCGCTCTAATATAAATAATTATTTGTTCAGATAGATGTGCGCGCTTATCGACACCATCGTAAGCGTTCCTGCTGATGCGTTTGTCTCTCTTGCCACATGCTCCAGAAGCCTTGCAAGCCCGAAAGCGTTCGCCGGCCAGGCCTTTTCCATCTCATTGCTTCTAAGGACCGCTGTTAGGTTCAGTTTTCCTTCCCGTTTCAGGAACTCCAAAAAGCTCAGGCATGGCACCTCCTCTTTCTCAGAGTCTGTGAGCGGGTCCCAGAGGCTTGCGACAGCCCTCCTTGTGTTCGGGTCTTTTCTTATCTTCTCAATGACATACCCTATCTGGTCTTTCTCCTTGAAATCCCGCATCCTTTGCCCGTAAGTGTATGCAAATCCTTTCCGGTCACTATTAAGCAGTTCCTTGGAGTAGTCCTCAAGCGATTCCCTGTTCATATAGAATCCCTCAGGCACCATGTTCTCAAGCGGCCTTTTCACATGGACAGCCAGGTTCATCACTTCCTGCGTGATGGTCCCTCTTTCATCCTCTATTTCCTCGCCATGGACTCTCACGACTTCCAATATCCTTGGCCATGCCTCTGCTATGCTCTCGGCATATATCGTTATCATGTTCCTGCTCAGGACATCGACCACAGGACCCCTTTCTCTTTTTTCTATCCGCACAATAAAAGGCCTCTCCGTGTAGGCTCCTGGATCATACAGTTCCAGCTCCCTTTCATTGTCCCTGAACGCTCTTTTGTTCTCCTCCTCCTGATAGCATCCTTTTACCGCCCCTTTCACCCTTTCCACGTCCTCGACCCCGAGCAGGTTCACAAGTGTCACCTGTTCCCTGAATCTTTCCACCCCTTTATCAGGAATGTTCCAAATATAAGCCGTCTGCGCCTTTGACCCTATGATCCGCTTGCTTTTCCCATCAACCCCGTTCTTTAGGAGGGCCACAAGCCCTTCCCCTGCCAGGTGCCCTTGGCTTTCTTTCCCGCACAATATCAGATATCTTATGTTTGGGTTGGCTATGACATTGCATATGACCTTCTCTATCCCTATGTTCGCCGTGAGCATCCTGCCTGCGATCGCTGCGCCTGCCTCTATCCCCTCTTTCCATATCCTCCGGTCAGACATGGGCGTGACTATTGCGGAGGGTGACGCCGGGTTCCCTATGATGTAATCTCCTTTTTCCACATCCTCCGGTCAGACATGGGCGTGACTATTGCGGAGGGTGACGCCGGGTTC
>JAIVYC010000081.1:0-4157 GCA_048635645.1 Sulfurovum sp.
CTATAACAAGCACTTCAGCGAATGTCTCTGGAGAGCCTGCGCCAAAGACCCCTGATGAGATCAGGGTCGATGCTGACCTTGTTCTTGACGCAGGGAAATGCAGGCAGGGGAAGCCGTCAAAGGTCATTGACCTTGTGTCAGGGAGGAAGTTGAGGTGAGTTCTCCTGAATTCTACTTCAGCCTGCTATGCTCTGTCTTTGTCTTTCTATTTGTCGCTATCTTCACACCTGCATTTTCAGGGTTTCTTAAGAAAAAAGGGATAACCGGAAGAGATGTGAATAAAAAGAGCAGACCCAAGGTGGCTGAGATGGGGGGAGCGATCGTTGTCTTTGCTTTTCTGATGGCGTGCACTGCCTACTGCTTCTTGTTCTCCAGAAGCTTTCTCCCGATCCCTATTACTATCCTGCTTGTCTCTGTTCTCGGCGCGATCGACCACTTCATGCATTTCAGGCCATTTACAAAGCTTCTCATGCCTCTTGCGATCTCATTGATAGCTCTGCCCATGGTCAGCCAGAGCCTGCATACTCCTTTTGGGATCCTTCAGCTCGGAGGTCTTGCTTACATCTTGTTCATGCTCTCTTTTCCCATTGTATCCAACATGACCAACATGGTCGCAGGCTTTAACGGCCTTGAGGCCGGGCTCGGAGCCGTCATGGCGTTCGCTCTTGCGGTCATCTCACTGGGAAGGTCAGAGTTCTTCTCGTTCTTCACATGCCTGGTGCTGTTTGCAGGGCTTTTTGCATTCCGCCGCCACAACAGATATCCTGCGAGCGTCTTTCCTGGGGACGTCCTGACAATGAGCATCGGCGCCATACTTACTATAGCTGCTTTTTCCTCAGGGCTTGAATTATATTTGCTTATCCTTCTGCTCCCGTATTTCATTGATGCCCTGCTGAAATTCAGAAGCGCAGGGGTCATGTCAAGAGAAGGCAGGGAGCCTCTTGAGGTCTCAGGAGGCATATTGCGGGTCCCAAAGGGCGGGTATATGTCTTTTCTAAGACTGTTCGTCTCAAAAGGTCGGCTTACAGAGCAGGAACTCGTAGCAAAAGTAATAAATATCGAGATGACCTTAGCATTAGTAACGATAATCTTGGGGTTGATCTGATTGAAAATTTGGATAGATATCTCTAATGCGCCGCACGCATTGTTCTTCAAAGAGATAATAAAAGAGCTTAAGAAAAAACACAAGGTCCTGGTGACCGCAAGGGATTACGGCCCTATCTTTGACGTGCTTAAAATGAATGGGATAAAATTCAAACCCATTGGAACACATGGAGGGAAGGAGCTTGAGCAAAAATTAATGAAAAGCGCTGAACGCATGCTTGAGCTCACGCGTCTCATATCCAAGGAAAAACCAGATGTCTGCGCTTACAAGTACTCTATAGAGGCGGCAAGGGTCTCGTTTGGACTCGGGATCCCGTCTGTTGCCATAGCTGACAATGAGTATGGGCATGCCCAGAATATGCTCACGCTGCCGTTCGCTGACAGCGTGATAGTGCCCAGAGCGATACTAACGAGTGACCTTCAAAGATTCGGTGTCAAAGACAACAAGGTCATAAGATTTGATGGTGTCTGCGAAACAGCGAATGTCGCTGGCTTCTCTCCTTCAGACAGAATAGTGAAGGAGATGGACCTTGATCCGGAAATTCCAATAGTCATCGTAAGACCAGAACCTTACTATGCATCCTATTACAGAAAAGGCACGAGATTCACAGAGAAACTGATAAGGGCATTGAACAAGAACAACGAAAGGATCCAGATAGTGGTGATACCTAGAAGCGAAAAAGAAAAGGCACTTGAGAAAAAATTCAGCAATGTGCGTACCGTCGACAGCACGATAGACAGTCTGAACCTTTGTTACCATGCGGATCTTGTGATAAGTGCTGGGGGTACAATGAACCGGGAAGCCGCGCTCCTTGGCGTGCCTACGATAGCATGCTTCCCTGAGAGTTTTCTCGCCGTAGACAGGTTCCTTGTAGGAAAAGGCATCATGGAACATTGCAGTGCGAATACCTTGAAAGGAAAGAAACTAAAGGTGGAAAAAAAGAAAGGGCATAGGAAAGTGCCTGTTCTTGAGGACCCCTCACAGATCGTGATAAAAGAGATAGAGAGGCTTGGTAGAAAATGAACCGGCTCTTTGGCACCTTCGGGGTTAGGGGAGTTGCAAACAGGGACATGGACGCTTCTCTTGCATACAAGCTTGGGCTCGCGTTTGCAAGCTACTTGAAAGAGAACGCGGTTGTGGCGGTTGGCATGGACACAAGGACTTCAAATGAGATGCTTAAATGCGCCGCTGTATCAGGGCTTATTGCAGGAGGGGTCGAGGTCATTGATCTTGGTATCGTTCCCACACCGACCGTGCAGTTCGCCTGCAGGCATTTCAGGACAGATGGAGGGCTCATGGTCACTGCCTCGCATAATCCCGCGGAATACAACGGGATCAAGCTTCTTGAGCCTGAGGGTGTTGGACTCCAGAGAGAGAACGACCTCAAGGTAGAGAACATCTACTTCAATGAAAAATTCCGCACGGTCCCCTGGGACAGGCTCAAAAGGATACGCCATGAGGATATCCTTCCATTTTACATGAAAGAGATGATCACGAGCATAGACACATCAGTGATCAGGAAAAGAGCGCCAAAGATAGTTGTTGACTGCGGCTCTGGTGCTGGATGCTTTATAACGCCTTATGTCCTAAGGGAGATCGGATGCAGGGTCGTAAGCCTTAATTCCCAGCCTGACGGGTTTTTCCCTGGAAGAAAGCCAGAACCCCTGCCTGAGAACCTCAAAGAGCTAAGCAAGATAGTGAAAGCCACCGGCGCGGATATGGGGATCGCCCTTGACGGCGATGCGGACCGGTGTGTCACTGTTGATGAGAAGGGGGAAGTGATATGGGGTGACAAGACATTCGCGCTTGTTGCGCAGGATATCCTAAAGGAGAAAAAAGGGCTTGTCGTCTCAAGTGTTGCAACATCCCACCTTGTCAAGGAGATGGTGGAAAAGAACAATGGCTCTTATGAAGCGACCAAGGTCGGGGAGCTTGTGATAGCTAAAGTGCTTCTGGATAAAAGAGGACTGCTTGGTGGGGAGGAGAACGGCGGCCTGATATTCCCTGAATTTGCTCTTGGGAGGGAAGGCACGCTCACTGCTTCAAAGATAATCGAGGTATTGTGCAGGTCAGGAAAGACCTTCAGCGAGCTTGTAGGAGAACTCCCAATGTTCTATCAGACAAAGACCAAGATCAAATGCCCAAGCGAAAAGATCGAAAAGGTCCTTTCCAGAATAAAAGTGGATGCAAAGATCGATCGCACTGACGGCATCAAGGCTATTTTCAAGGATGGCTCCTGGGTGATAATAAGGCCTTCAGGTACCGAGCCGCTCATGCGGGTCTTCACAGAGGCAAGGACGAACGAGCGGAGTGAAGAATTGAAAGAAGAGTATGTTGGGCTTGTGAAGAAGATCATCTCCACATGAGGATCAATTCTGGATCGTATTGTCCGCACCCAAAAGGATCTTCTTTGCTTTCTCTGGTCTGTCTGTGATCTGAAAGCTCATGATCGTGATGATATCCCCTTTCTTTATTTTCTCCGCAGCTGCGCCGTTAATGCAGATCACGCCTTTCGCGCCTTGGATCGCATAGGTTTCCAGCCTCTCGCCGTTCGTGATGTCTGCAACAAGGACCTTCTCATCTTCTAAGATATCCACGGCCTGCATCAACTCCCTGTCTATTGTTATGCTTCCTTCATAATTGGGGTTTGAGTCTGTCACTCTTGCCCTGTGTATCTTTGATCTGAGGAGTACCCTCATAGTTCACTTCCCAGAGAACCAGTCCAGGGTCTCGGTCAGTCCCTGGTCAAAGCTGTGCTTTGGAGAGTAGCCAAGCATTTTTCCTGCCTTTGATATATCTGCAAGGGTATGCTTTGGATCTCCCTGTCTTGGAGGCTGATATTCCGGTCTCATGTCAGAGCCGTGATATGCCAGTACCTTTTCAGCGATCGAATTCACGGTCTGCCGCTGGCCAAGACCTATGTTGAATGCCTCGCAGCCGCCCCTACGGGATGCAGCAAGTATTGCCGCGACCACGTCTTTCACATACACAAAGTCCCTTGTCTGCTCCCCATCTCCAAATATTATAGGATGCTTCTTTTCCTTGAGCCTGT
>JAIVYC010000082.1:0-4144 GCA_048635645.1 Sulfurovum sp.
TTATTATAGGATGTATGAGCAGGTTTATCTGTATCCCCGCAGCTATGGCATCAAGGGCGCCTGGACTCGGGGAGAATACCGTGCCTGAGAGGGTCTTTGACAGGCCAGTGCCAAGAGAAAGGACTATGGCGAATAGCGCAGCGGATATTAGATAGCCTACTGCCTGCGTTGCCCGCTCTGAGAAGGTTGCTGCCTTGCTTTCCTGCATTATGTACTTTATCTTTCGCATATATTCCGCTGTGTTCAGAAGGGATTTGCGCATATCTAATCCTGTCTTATGTGAGCGTACTATCAGCTCGAGCCCTTGTTTCAGGTATTGGGACCCTGTGTCCTCGTATATCTTTTCCATGGCCTGATCGAACCTTGCGCCTGCCTCTATCTCCCTTTGAGCCTTTGCGAACTCTTCGGACAGCTTTCCTGAATCTAGTTCTGCAAGGGTCTGGATCACCTTCTCACTTCTTGAATGCGGCATGAACTGCGCTGCTTGCTCAAGCGCGGTCGGGAGCTCATCTTCAAGTTGTTTCTGCATGCGCGAGAATTGCACGTAAGGGTAGACCAGGCAGAAAAGCAGGGTGAATCCAGCGAGAAGAAAGGGCAGTTGCATTGTCATGGAGAAAACAAGGGAGATTAGAGCAGAGACAAGGAAAACAGAGAAAAACAAAGCAATGCTTGCTGCAAGATAGGTTCTTGGATTATAGCCTATCTGGTGTAGCTTGATCCTTGTGGATCTGATATACCCTATGTTTGGTGAGGTGTTGATATGCTGTACAAAGACAGGGAGGGATGCGGACTGGAACATATAGAGGGCCGCAGCTATTGCCGAGATGCCAAAACCGACCAGCAGGGTCAGCATCCTCGTATCCATTTGTATCTGAGAGAAGATGGTTGCTACAAGGAGCAGGGAGACCATCATCGTCGGAAGTACTATTGTGAGCACTGTAGCTCCCTGTGAAAAAAGCCCTGATTTGGCAGAGTATACCCTTAGCTCTGCCTCGTTTCTCTTCACAAGCTCGTCTGAAAGGGAAAGAAGCGGGTTCCCAAGCTGCTTGCCTCTTGAGATGGAATAGGCATTCTTCATAAGCACTGCAAACCTTCTTGCGTATACGCTGTTTATCGACGCTGCTGCTTTGTCCAGAGCATCCTGGATCTTATCGCCTGCTTTATGTTGCTTTAATGCAAAAGACAATAGATGTGAGAAATGCCCATATTCCGCGTTTGCGATCACTTTCATGGCCTCTAAAGGCCGCTTGCCTGAGTTAAGCTCTATTGCAAGCACCTGGACGCCTATTGCCATGTCCGCTTCGAACTCTCTTGCATAACGCCCTCTGGTCCTTCCTGGATGCGCAAGATTCAGGCAAACGATGAGCAGGGAAAATATTGCGGAAAAAGGCAGGGCAAGATATTCTCGCAGGGAGATCGTGCCAAAAAGAAAGTACAGCATAGGAAAGAACAGAGAGAAAGAGAACAGTCCAAGCCCGATGGTATAGGATAGCCATTCTTCAGGAAGATACTTCATTTGTGCCTGGTATAGCTCTTGCGCAAGTTTCTCCCTGTATCTTGGCGGCGCTGATTTGGCTAATTTATAGAACGGCCGAGTGAATAGATCTACCAGTGCGCCTTCTATGTTATCTTCCCCAGCTTTCTTCTTCGATGGGTTCATAAGAGAGATTTTTCAGTTGTTCTTGGAATGCGGTATCGTTCTTCTCTTTTAGTTCGCAGCTCGATCGCACGCAGACGCAATCAGGAGGGATCTTGAACTCTGAAGCGCAGCTCCCATTGGACAGTAGCGGGCATTTGAGGTTCTTGAATTTGACCAGCAGGGCATAGTTGCTCTCAAAACATGAGTATGTCTTCTCGCCTACACAGCAACTGGTCTCAACAAGAGAACAATCTTTATCCTGCCGGCAGAAGTGCTTGTTCTCCACTAAGCTAGTGGCTGCCAGATAGCCGAAAACAAGTATAGTCCCAAAAATCAGGATAATCTGTTTCTTGTCCATGTTGGATCAAATCATCTTGGTATAATACAGGTATATTGCAACGACCAGTACAAGGGCTATGATCACGTATAGTATCGTCTTCTTATTGTCCTCTTCCTCTGTGTGTGCGCTCTCTCCTTCAACTCTTATTGTGGTCATTATACTATCCTGATTTAATGTATTTGTGGTTTTTAACCTTTTTCTAAGTCAAAAAAACTCTGCCTAGAAGGGCGAGCTGGGCTGAGGAATTCCTTGCGAAAGCTGGAAGTGTGCTTGTTTTCATGATGCATTGTCAATAAGATCGGCGGTCAAAGGAGCAAGAAAACTGGCCCAGAGCCCTAGGAAAAAATGTGTTAGATATATGGCGGGTGGGAATGAAAAAGGCAAAAGGAGCACCAGGAACCCTGAGAGCGCGACAGCTCCTCGTTTCATGCTGAATTTTTGTGCTTCCTTTTTATTCAACAGGATACCAAGCATGAGCCCTGTGACCGCTCCTGCATGGCCTGAATATTCAGGGTAGTGGGAGGAGAGAAAGAGAGCCGCAGTAAAAAACAAAGAGACCAGAAGGATGCCTTCTGTTCGGTATCTCTCTTCAAGTCTCTTGTATTGAAGATACCTTGCATCAAAAAAGCGTTTTAGAAAATAGCCAGCCAAAAGGCCGAGCGCAAGGCCCCCTATCACGTCAATGAGATAGTGCTCATTCAGTACTACCCGGCTCACCCCGACAAGAATGGGAAGGGCGAGAAGAGGCCATGTCTTCTTGTTCAGGAAAAAGCCGGTCAGGGCAGAGATGCTGGCTGTGTGCCCGCTTGGGAATGAATAGGTCGGTTCCGTATGAAACAACGGCCGGGGGGTCTTGAAACCAAGCTTAAGCGACGCGACCAGTATTGTGTTTATCATGAAAAGATAGGAAAGCCCGATAGCCAGGCGTCTCCTGCCTGAGGTGAACATCAGGGAAAGGACCGCGAGGTAGAAGTATAAAGAGCCGATATGGGTTACTGCCTCGAATAGCATTGGATAATGCTTGTTTTTAGATTATATATGTAGTTTTGCGCTGGAAGAAAAGTATAAAGAAATGATATACTATAGTAAAAGTAATGCGTTGCGTGTTTGTATTGCTAATTCTCTCAGGCCTCTGCTTTGCAGGGAGTATTGAACTGGTGAATGAGAGATTCTCCCTTGAAGAACAGGGGTTTGAGATATCCAAGATCTCGGAGTTCAAGACGGTCCAGGATGTTTCCTTGGGCATCTCAAAGAACAAGAACAAGATATTCTCGGCATATGATTTCGTGTATAAGGCAGGCATGATCGCGCTTGACACAGGAAAGGCCGCGCCAAGAGCGACAAGGCTCCTTGAGCAAAAGATGGGCCTGAACAGCATCGTTTACAATAATAAGGTAATGGGTATTACAAGCAGAGTAACTGCAAGGTTCGGCCTGCCATCCATCCTTACATTAAAGAACAAGATATTCAGGTATATCGAAGCGAACAAAAAGATAAGGCCCGGTGCATATGGTGTCCTTCCTCTCCCATAAAAGAGCAAGGACACCATATGCACCGGGCCTTATCTTTTTGTTCGCTTCGATATACCTGAATATCTTGTTCTTTAATGTAAGGTTCGGCCTGCCATCCATCCTTACATTAAAGAACAAGATATTCAGGTATATCGAAGCGAACAAAAAGATAAGGCCCGGTGCATATGGTGTCCTTGCTCTTTTATGGGAGAGGCCGACCCCCACAGGGCTCAAGACAGCATCAGGGGAGTGCATAAGGATCGCACTGGAGGATTATGCTTATGCTCTGGATGCGGGAGTTTCAGAAGCATCCATGGCCGCGGCAGCTGAAAATATCACCAGCGCGCTCGAGATGCACTCCAGATATACAGGGGTTGTCGATGCTGAAACGATGTACTGGACCAAAACATCGCCTGAAGGATTTGACAGGATCACAAGGCTTTGCAGCTCAGCGATCGACAACATAGAAAAGGCCCTTTCAGAGACAGATGAAAGGAACGCAGAGACAAATGAAAAGAACGAGACCGGAAAAGTGGTCATCAAGTGACCCGGCAGGAAAAGGGTTAAAATTATAAAAGTGCGCATGCACAGTAGATAATAATGAAAGGAACGGATACGGTCAAAAAGGGATTCGCCCAAATGGTGCAGAACGGC
>JAIVYC010000083.1:0-4072 GCA_048635645.1 Sulfurovum sp.
GCAGGCAATCTGGTGACCTTGATCGCGATCGCTTCTGACCCTGATGGTGATGAGTTGGTTTACTCCATAAATGATTCAAGATTCACTCAGGACAACAACACCTTCACCTGGCTTCCGCAGAACAGGGACGCAGGGGTTAACAACATAAAGGTAACCGTTTCTGATGGGCGTCTCAGTGATCATTCTGATATAGAGATAATTGTAAGCGAGGTCCTGCCCCGCTCACCCTCGCAGCAGCCTCGCCCGCCTGTGATAAGCAATGAGCAGCCGCCAAACAACACAGTGCTTCCAAATGGAACGACCTCTGTGGTATTGGGAGTGTCAACAGATGAGACAGCTGAGTGCAGGCATTCAACTCTTAGCGGACAGATATTTGGGAATATGACGCCTTTCACGAACACAAATTCTCTAACTCACAACTCAACGATAACAGAGCTCGCAAGCGGCTCGCACGACTATTATGTCAAATGCAGGGACGTATCCGGAGACATAAACCCAGGGGATTACCATATACACTTTAGCATCACTGAGAACAACCAGCCTGTCCTTCAGTTGATATCTAACATCACTGTCACTGAAGGTGAACTGGTGACGCTCATTGCGAATGCTTCTGACCCTGATAATGATACCTTGACCTATTCGATAAATGATTCAAGATTTACGCAGCTGAACAACACCTTCTCTTGGCTGACACAGGCTGGAGATGCAGGAGTTCATGAGGTGACAATAACGGTCTCTGATGGTGAGCTGAATGTGTCCCAGGAAGTGATTGTTACTGTTCTGGCCCCTTCAATTGCCTGTTCCAACAACACTGACTGCGGCACTGATGGTTTCATGGGGGACAGGTATTGTTTGAACAACTCTGTCTACCAGGATTACTTGACTTATCTTTGTCTTAGCCCTGGCTTATTAAACTCCTCATGCATCAACGCAACAACGCCAACTCTAATAGAGGTGTGCAACAAGACCTGCTATAATGGGACCTGTATAGAAAACAACCCACCGGTCCTCGAGCCGATAGATAACATCACGGTCTATGCGGGTGAATTGGTGACGCTCATTGCCAATGCTTCAGACCCTGATAATGACTCCTTAACATACTCAATCAATGATTCAAGATTTGCGCAGCTGAACGATACCTTCACCTGGTTGACCCAGACCGGGGACGCAGGGGTCCATGATATAACCGTGTCTGTTTCCGATGGGATGCTTGCAGATCACCAGATGGTGAGGGTGACTGTGAACCAGGCCTCGCCTCCTCCACCCACTTACAATGTGACGATCCTTTCGCCAGAGAATACGACCTATTACTCTAGCACGGTGGATCTGAACTACTCGACCAGCGAGACTCCTGACAAAGTCTGGTATGTGTTGAATGGCAATTTGCCGGTTTACATAGTCGGAAATACCGTTCTAAACCTATCTGACGGAGGGCATGAGCTGATCCTTCACTCTAACAATTCAGAGGGTCTTCTGGATTCAGATTCTGTCTCTTTTACCGTTTTCCTTGATTCTGACAGTGACGGTGTCCCTGATTCAGTGGATTCCTGTCCTGGTACGCCTGCTAAAGAGGTAGTGGACCCTGAGGGTTGCTCTTGCTCACAGAAGGTGTGCAATGATGGTAATTTATGCACTGATGACCATTGCGACCCGCTCACCGCAGCGTGCATCTTCACAAACAATGACTCGAACACCTGCGGCGAGTTCAGGGATTGTCCGGATGACTATTGTGAGGGGGATGATTTCATGGATTATGTGTCTGATGGGCATGACTATTGTTTAAGCGGTGTTTGCCATGAGTATAATTGCTCTTACACGACAATAGTTGATGGTTGTCTGGACACTGACGGCGATGGTTTCTCTGATTATGTTGAAGAACTGGCCGGCACCGACCCGCTTGACCCTTACTCTTATCCAGGGGCGCCAAGCCCTGTGCCTTTCTTCCCTGCAGCTGCGATTCCTCTTGCTATAGTGCTCTTGGCTCCTTTGCTTGCATACAGGATCGCTAGAAAGAGAGAGTGAGCGGTTTTTTCTATATAGATTTTTAGTTCATCCCTTCTTTTTTCTATATAGGATTTTATTTATACATTAAGGACCAAAGATAGTGAGGTGCGTAAGTTTCTACAAGGGGGGTTGAGCGATTAGCAAACTATCTGGAAGCTTTATTTCTGTCTTTTTTCTACTTTTGGGTTTCTTTTTGAGTGCAGGCATCGCCCTTGCAGACCCTTCCCTTAATATAAGTGCGACCATTGAGCCGGCTATCGTGACTATTGGCGACTCGGTCAATGTCTATGGCCATGCTAACCTGTCCAATGGGACAGACGCGGCAGACACTCCCCTTAACATTTATCTGGATGGGATAAAGCCGCCCCCTGATGATTGGTGGGATGGGGCTTTCTCCTACAGGCTTCCTATCACAATAGCTGAAAATTCAGGTGCGAACCTGTCTGATTTCCAGGTCAACCTGACGATCGATACTTCTTCTTTGATATCCCAGAACAAGACCCAGTCTGACTGCTCTGACCTGAGGTTCGTGGATTCGAACGGCTCTGAGCTGAACTACTGGCTTGAATCTGGATGCAACACGACATCAACAAGCATCTGGGTGAAACTCAATTTGACCGCGAGTTCCTCGAACACCATCTACATGTATTATGGGGCTCCGGATGCAGAAGACCAGAGCAATGGCTCTCTTGTTTTTGATTTCTTTGATGATTTTGAGTCAGGGCATTTTGATGATTGGGACCTGGTCAATGCCAATTGGTTGAGAGATTCCAATGTCAAAAAGAAGGGCTCTTATTCAGCCAGGGGAAGTGGCTGGAGTGTGGGCAGCATAACAAAGAATACCACCAACACAAAAGCCGTCTATGAGGGCTGGTTCCGTTTTGCAGAGACCAGCCAGTACCATTATCCATCTCTTTCGAATGATAATCTTGGAGGTGGGAACTATTGGGTCGTTGCGCTAGGGTATGGCCGTTTCGGCTATCATAGCGGGTCTGGGTACCAGCAGTATCCTGTCAGCACCGCTTATTCTGCGAACACCTGGTATCTCATCAGGCTTGAGTTCGACTATAGCCAGAGCAAGTACTGGGTCTATATCAACAATGACCTTAAGACACCTGCAGGTCTGCCTGCCAAAAATAGCGCAGGCAATATAGGCGGCCAGTTGGTCAATTGGCGGATACTCAACACTCAAAGCGGCGGGAGCGGCACGACCTGGGCTGATGATGTGAGGGTCCGCAAGTATGTCTCGGTAAAGCCAACGCAGACCGCAGTGGGTGCAGAAGAACACATTGCCCAGCCGAACACCACAACCACGGATACCAGTGGGGACTACAATTACACGTTCCAGGCACCCTCCTCAACAGGCACCTTCCAGCTGAAGATCAACGGAACCTATGATGGCATCTATGGGGAGAACCAGCAGCAGCTCATCATCAGATCAAGGCCTGAGATTACTGAGGTCCTAATAGTTCCCAGAGAGCCTGAATTAGGTGACCTTGTCATCCTCAAGGCGAATGTCACTGATCTGGATGCCAACCTGGTCTCTGTCAATTTCACTATCATCGACCCGAACGGGACCGTTGTCCTGGACAATCAGCTAGGAGTTCTCGACAGTGGCCTGTGGAATTCCTCAGCGGTCACAATAGACTCATATGGCGATTGGAATTTCACTGTTCTGGCTCTGGATGCTGACGATCATACAACTAGTTTCACTGGGACCTTCAATGTCCCTGAGAGGCCCCAACTCCTGACAGATACCAGCCAATGGGATGCAGGGACCATTGAGGTCCTTGACACTGCCAAAAAGAACATCACGCTCACGAACAATGGGACTGCGGACCTGGTCCTTAGATTTACAGCTCCAAAGTATGTTTTAACTAACCACTCCTTGAGCACGACCGATTATATCGTCACAACAGACTATTATGGCCGGAGTTATTACCTTGAGAGCTATAATGACGGGACCTTTAAGCCGCACCAGTACATAGGCGATGTTGGGTATTATTCCTGGGGCTGTGCTATCGCTGATTTTGACAATGATGGTGACTATGATCTTATAACAGGCAGG
>JAIVYC010000084.1:0-3979 GCA_048635645.1 Sulfurovum sp.
GTCAGTTCGCTTAATATCGCATACTCCTGGAAGACATACCCCAGTTCCTTTAGCCTGAACAATGTCTGCTGTCGGTCATCCAGTTCATCCGTATCAAGCCCGTCTATCCATATTTTTCCGGCGGTCGGGTTGTCAAGCCGGGCCAGTTGGTGCAAGAGCGTGGTCTTCCCGCTTCCAGAGTATCCCATTATACCAACGAACTCGCCTTTCTCTATCGTTAGAGATATGTCTCTCAGCGCGCGGATCTTGATGTTCCCTATGGAAAATGTCTTTTTCACGTTTTTTGCTAATATCATCTAGCTCCTCATTGCCTCTGTTATATTCTGCTTTGTCACCTGGTAAGATGGTATGAACCCTGCGATTACCGCACTAAGAGTGAGATATCCTATTGCAGTAAGGACCGTTCTCCTTTCCACAAGAAGGCTTACCATCCCGAATGGCAAATCCAAGGGATGTGCAAGGAAATATGGGACCAATATGAAGTATAGGATGCTCAATCCCATTAATACGCCGATAGATGCGTAGAACAGGGCCTGGAAGATGAACGAAGCGATTATGATCCTCTTGTTCACACCTATCGCCTTTATTATCGCAATAATCTTCCTTTTGTTGACTGCATTGATATAGATCACGATGAAAAGAGTGGCCACTGAGACCAGGAACGCAATAGTAGATAGCATGAGTTTTATCACGCCAAGTGTCGCACCTATCTCAAAACCAGCACGGTCGCGGCTATTATAGATGTCTTGATTTATTCCCAGGGCGGTCAATTTTCTTATGAAGTCCTGCTCGATGCCTTCTGTTCTGAGTCTTACGATGATGGAATCTGCCAGGTCCTTTGTGCCGAGGATATCCTCCATCTCCCTCTTAGTGAGGAACACCCCGTAATCAGCATGCGGAAACTTTGTCTTGAATATTCCCTTGACCCTAGATGTCTTACTGATACCATTGCGGAACTCTATATTGATCTTATCCCCTACAATTATCCCACCAAGGGAAGCGCTCTCATCCATTGGGTCATATCTTCCAGCGGTCTCGCTTCCCACCAAGACCTCGTCTGTATCCAGCTTGCTCAGATAGTCCCCTTCAGGCACATGTTCATGGACCTGTGTGACTGTCTTTTCATCTTCAGGGTCAATGAACTGGATGTTATGAGAGCGGGAATTGTCTTCAAACTGTATCGTGGCCCCTTGGGAGTAATGCACTGATGTGCCTGCTACTTCAGGAAAGGCGTTTATCTTTTTCTGCAGTGAGCGGGCATCCTTGAGCAAAGGGTCCCCCTCTTTTGGCTCTATGACGACATGGCCCATCTTGGTCTCAACAATCTGCAGGCTGTTCTTATGATCCATCCCGTCTAGGAGAGAAGGCGTGAACAACAGGTTAATGACTACCAGGGACATGATGAGAATAGTGACCAGGCTGGTCCCTTTATTCCCTCTTTTTATCGCGCTGGATGCTAAGAAAAGAGCAACTTTCATGTCTTGGAGCATGACATGGAACCCCTTATTTCTTCTTTCTTTTCACAATGAAAAAGTAAACTGCTGCACAGAAGGCCGCCAGTAGGATGGCTGCGGTAAGGCTCGTTGAATTTCCGTTCTCTCTTACATTCACTGAGAACTCCTCTGTGATCGCATGCGTGCCAAAGTCATCCTTATAGGTCAATAGGATACTATTGCTGATTTTCCCTGCTTCTACCGCTTTCAGGATGAAGATAGCGGGTTCGTCATCATCACGTTCGATCCTTCCGAGATATGCGATCTTGTTCCCTTCCAGCCCGGACCCAAGGATTATCTTTGCATTCTCTGCGTTTCCATTGCCAATGTTCTCGATCCTTAACTGGACCTCAACGGCATCGCCTACTTTAATGTCAGCAGGGTCGATCTTTAGGTTCTGAATGCCAAGTTCAGCTGCATGCACGAACTTTATCCCGAAGTTCTCAGCGAGAGCATATTTGTTACTTCTCTCATCGACGTAGCTGATAGAAAGAGGGAGGTTGTATGTGTCTGGCTCGACACTCTCTGCGACAGTAAAGCTTATATTGACGTGATTTACCTGTTTTGGCGCCATCTCATCTATGATCTCCAGGCCGCTTCCTAATATTATAAAATCATTTGAAAGAGGGACTATCTTGATGTTCCTTGCGGTCACTGTCCCGATGTTCTTGAAGGTGAGTTGGGCAGTGAACTCATCCTCTGGCCGGACCTGTTTTTCTATAGGTTCTGACTCAAAGACCACATCAGGGATGCCAACGACCTTTATATTTATCTCCTGCGTCTTCTTGACGCTGCCGTTTCGCTCATATATCTCAAATTCCAGGGGATATGTTCCTGAAACAGCACCTCCGTCAATGGTCAGGTAATAGGCATTGTCCTTTGAGCAGCCGCTGCAAATGTCATTGTACTCTTCGAAATCCTGGCTCTCTGCCTTGAGGTAGAATGGATACTGTGCATTGAGCTTTACGTTGACGCTTTCTGCGGTCTCTCCACCATAATTGTGCAGCCTGACTTTTACGGTCACATCCTGGCCTGGCTCCACAGGCTCTGGAGCGACCTCTTGCGCGACTATTCTAATATATGCAGAGTTGATGTTAGTGTAGTCTGCTGCAAGAGCACTGCAGGCCAGCAATAACAGGAATGCGAATGCTGCCTGGGTTCTTTTCATAACTAGTTCAATTCTGGCCGCTTTTTTATAGTTTTGTTTGCCCGGAAAGTTGGCCAGTTTATTGGTTGGTAGCTCGCTCTTGCCTGATTTGTGCGTTGCTCAGCTGTTGAGTTTAATTACCAGCTTTGCAGCCTTTTCCTTTGTCTTGCCCAGCGCGATCCATTTCATGTCTCTGTGTATGGCTGATGGTTTTTTTTATCTTTTTTTGCCTGAGCCTGGCTGGTTTTTTCTTGGCATGTATCTTGCGCCTGTCAGATAGAGGTGACCACAAAAATAGCAATTTTTAAATAGGTGGTCACCGTCCCTTCTAGTATGTATCTGGAGAAAAGGAAGCAGGGAAAGAGCGTCAAATACTATCTGGTCCACTCCTACAGGGATGAGGACAGTAGGGTAAAAAAGATAAGACGCTATCTTGGCTCAAATCTCTCTGAGAACGAGCTTAAGAGGCTTAGGAAAGGGGCTGAGGGGCTCATCAAGCAGCAGATAGAGGCTTTTAAGACGGATGTCTTTGAGCTCTTGCTCTCAAAGAAGGAAATAGAGCGCCTGAACAAATATGGCGAGACGATCGGCATTCACCACCTGGACCTGAAAGACTGGGAAAGGTTCACAGAGGATTTCGTCTATAATACAAATGCGATCGAGGGGTCAACGGTCCTTAGGGATGAGGTCCATGATATCCTGCAGAAGAGCAAGGCAAGCGATCCCGATGAGATGGAAACAAAGGGAGTTGCAAAGGCAGTACGTTTCATCAGGACCTCCAAGCAAGACCTGTCCATACCCCTTATCAAGAAACTGCATAAATCGTGCTTTGAAGGCTCAAAGGGGTTTGCAGGAAAATTCAGGGACATGGAAGTAGTGATCAGGAACGCAAAAGGAGAGATAGTGCACCGGGGCGTTCCGGCAGAAGAATTGCAGGAAGCCCTATCCCACTATGTCTCATGGTACAAGCAAAATAAGCGGAAGTTCAAGCCGTTAGCCCTTGCAGCGATCGTCCACAACCAATTCGAGCATATCCACCCTTTCCAGGATGGGAATGGAAGGGTAGGGAGGCTATTGCTGAACTTTATACTCCTTAAAAGAGGGTATCCTCCGATCGACATCCTGCTGGAAGACAGGGTGAGCTACTACCATACTCTTCAGGAGTACTCTAGGCACCAGGATCTTAGGCCAACATTGGAGTTCCTTATAGAGCAGTACAAAAAGACCCTCAAAAAGGTGTCCACAAGGAAGAGGAATAAGTGAGTTTGTGGTCACCTATCCTTGCATCAAACGGTGAAAAATTAGATAGATATCACTGATCTTGAGTTCAGTCGTTCTC
>JAIVYC010000085.1:0-4046 GCA_048635645.1 Sulfurovum sp.
GACTGGCCAGCGCTGGAGCATCTTCAGTTGTTCCTTTTCACCATTTACCATTTGTATTTCTATAAGAGACTCTGTTATTGGATAATTCCCTTCGGGTGCCATCAGAGTCACTGTGCCCGAAAACCGTGGAGGGATCATGAGCCGGTGTTCCACAAAGGTGGTTTCAGGAACAATCCCGTAGATGTCTCCTTCAATAACCTTTTCACCTTCTTTTATTATGGGGATAAAATGCCACTTTGGACGATGGGTGCTTGGAAACAATGTGAACACCATACTCATAGATGCGTGGGAATTTGGAAACCGCATGATAGACGCGGACGGGCAAGGAGAACAAAAACAGGTAAACGTGATAAAATCAAAGCTATGGAAAGCATATGGGGTCGACTCGCTCCTTGAAACGTGGGACTTCAATGAGAATGTGACGTGGAGCTATGCATGCGGCAAGGTCATAGAACGGCTGATGCAGTGCGAAGGCTTCAAGGAAAAGAGGGCTGTCGCGCATTTCCATGAATGGATAAGCGGAGCAGGCCTGCTCTACCTTAGAAGTAAAGGACTTGATATAGGAACTGTATTCACGACACACGCGACAACACTTGGAAGAGCAAAGGTCTCGAATAGAGAAGAGCTCATGGATGAAACGCTTGAGAACATCCAAAAAGGGAACACCATAAACCCGCAGGAGGCATATAAGTTCAAGATAGAAGGAAGATACCTTCTTGAGAAAGCCGCGGCGCAGAACGCAGACATGTTCACAGCAGTTTCTGAAACAGTGGCGCAGGAGGCCACATACATATTGGGAAGAAAACCTGACAAGGTCACGCCGAACGCCCTTGAGTTCGGTGGATACCCAAATATCAAGACGATCCAAAAAAGGCACATCGTGTGCAGGGATGAGATAAAAAAGCTCTTCAAGGCCGCGTTCCTTCCCTATTACGAGATAAAAACAAGGAACTCGGTGATAGTGTATATTGCAGGGAGATATGAGTTCGAGAACAAGGGGATAGACCTGTTCCTGGAGGCGCTTGCAGAGGTAAAAAGGCGGCTGAAAAAAAAGAAAGAAGAAAAGCAAATATACGCGCTTGTGCTTGTACCCTCGAACTCATCAGACCCGTTCATAAACCTGCAGAGGAACCTGCTCGAGATAGACAGGATAAAGACCATACTGCACGAAGAACTCCAGAGCGAAACAGGGATAATAGAATTCCTTGAAGAAAAGAAAAACAAGAAAAAGGCGCCAAGAAGATACAACCAGATAGCAAGGCTCATCAAAAACCTGAAAAAGATAGATGCAAAGCCCCCGCTTGTCTGCTTCAGACTTAACTATGATAATGACAGGATAATCAACAAGATGAAAGAACTCGGGCTTGAAAACAGGAAGACAGACAATGTCAAAGTGCTGTTCTATCCTGCCTATGCAAAACCAGGGGACGGGCTCCTGAATATGGAGTATGAAGACGTGATAAACGGGACTGACATAGGGATATTCCCCTCAAGATATGAGCCCTGGGGATACACCCCTGTTGAGGCAGGAGCAATGCTATCACTTGCAGTAACGACAAACCGCGCAGGATTCGGCAAGTTCCTTGAAAAAGAATTCAAAGACACATCAACAAAAGGAATAAGAGTGATAAGCATGGAGAAAGGGGACAATCCAGCGGCTGAAATAGCCGACATCTTAGAGGAGATAGTAGAAGCTGACAAGAAAAAACTCGAGAAACTCAAAAAAGACGCTAGAGCAACAGTGGAAAGATGCAAATGGAAAGACCAGATAAAAAACTATCTTGAAGTGTATGATAGAGCTATAGAAAAAAAAGAGGTGCAGGCATGAGCGAAACGAAATTCGGAAGCTACCTTTGGGCCACAAGCAGGAAAAGATACGTCTCAAAAAAACACAAGAGCGGATGCGTATTCTGCAGGATAGCCAAAAGGGATAAGAAAACACCGAAAAAAGAGGTGTATAGGAACAGGAACTTCATGGTAGTGATGAACATATTCCCGTATAATAGGGCGCATCTTGAAGTGGTCCCAATGAGGCATGTATACAGCATAACAGAACTCTCTGACACGGAAACCCTCGAACTGTTCAACCTTGTGAAAAAAACAGTGAAACTCATAGAGGCCGCATACAAGCCAATAGGGTTCAATATAGGGATAAATATAGGAGAAGGAGGAGGGGCGAGCATAGACCACCTGCATGTCCAGATAGTGCCGAGGTATAAGAGAGAGACAGGGTTCATGGAGATCATAGCAGACACGAGGGTGATGTCTGAAAGCCTTGACCAGACGCTTGCGAAACTGAAGAAGCATATTAGCATACTCAAAGGATGAGAGTAATAGCGGAAGAGGAAGAGGGACATGTTAGGATAGAGGCGTACCCTGAGAATTACTCTCAAACAGCCGACTATATCGCGATAGTCACTGGGGAGGGAAAAGAGGATATCTACTTCACTAATAGGATGAGCCCGTTCGGGACCGTCTACTTTGAAACGCCAAGCAAGTATATTAGGACAGAGAAAGACCGGCTAGTATTGTACTCCAAGATAAAAGAGGGGAGCCTGGAGCTCTATGAGAAAAAGATAGGAAGAGAAGACAGGCTGTATAGAGGGAAATTCAGTACTTCACCTGAATAGAGGTGCCTGTCAATAGGCGCTCAAGCTCTGAAGGGTCGGCCTCAGTGCCATCTATGAAATTGTAATGCATAGGGATCACAAGCTTTGGATTTATGGCGGCCGCGGCCTTAGCTGCCTCGCTGACATCCATTGTGTAAGTGCCTCCAATAGGCAAAAGAGCGACATCTGCCCGGACATCTGACATCTCAGGTATGAGATCAGTATCCCCAGCATGATAGACCCTGACACCGTCGAGAGAAACGACAAAACCGACGCCAGAGCCCTTTGGATGAAAGGACTTTCCGATGTTATAGGCAGGCACAGCAAGCACATCCAGACCCTTCACTGAAAAGGAATCACCCGCAGAAACTACCTTGATATTCCCCTTAAGATTTGAGGCGCATTCAGCAGTGGTGACGATAAGAGTATCAGGGCCTGAGATCATCTGGACATGTTTAGGAGAGCAATGGTCATAATGGGCGTGGGAAATGAAGATGACGTCAGCCTTCTTCGGGGCATCAGGAAGGACATAGGGGTCGAAATAGAGCGTGCTTGAGCCCTGCAGCATGAAACTCGCATGACCGAGAGCATGGACCTCGATATTGGCATATTTGAAAGACATCATAGGAACACCTCTGATAGAGGGATAGAGGTTTTGGTATAAATGGATTGCTGGTGCTCCAAGACAGACCCATACACCCGAAGGGTCTGCAAGGCAGTGTCATCCCAGGAGAGGGAATGGGCTTCCTTTCTTCCTGCTCTTGAAAGCCTGCGCGCAAAAGAAGGGGAGGCAAGGACAGAGGAGAGAGCATCAGCAATTGAGCGGGAGGTCCTTTCCGCGATCAAAGGGGAACTGCAGAACTCAAGAAGGCCTGTGCGAGGGGTCACTATTGACGGAAGCCCTGCCCCAAGAGCTTCAAGGATCGAAAGGCCAAAGGGCTCTGAAAAGGAGGAGGAGACGAACGCAGAAGCACGAGGGTATTGAGAGAGCATCTGGTGGTGAGGAACAAAACCCTCAAAAGAGACGCTCTTTTCAATGGCAAGGGTCTTGGCGAAAGCCTCAAGACAAGGACGCAGATAGCCGGTGCCGCAGAAGACGAATCTAGCATCAGGGAAAGAGGAAAGGAGCTTTGGGATCGCGTAAATAAGGGTCTCAGGAGACTTCTGCGGAACAAGACGGCCAGAGAAAAGCACAAGAGGCCTGTCTGGATGGGAAGAGACAGGTTTGGTATTAGGAAGGGAAAGGCCGTTCGGGATGACAGAGATCCGGTCCTCAGGGATGCCATATTTGGAGGTTAGGGTCTCTTTTAGCATTGAGCTTACAGCTATCAGGTGAGAGGCAGAGCGGAAAGCAAGGCGCTCTATCTGGTATATTTTTGGAGAAGGGAAAAACTCCCTGTCAAAAACGGTGGAATGCACTGAGAGGACTAGAGGAAC
>JAIVYC010000086.1:0-4030 GCA_048635645.1 Sulfurovum sp.
CCGATCTAAGGACCCTGAGACCATATATCTCAAGTATTTCAGGTGAGTTGTGAGTAAAATGGCCGACCTGCTCCAGTTCCTGATAAAAAAGCATCAGATGCTTGAGGGTTCCTGCGCAAAGAGGACCTGTGTCCTGGTCGTCCAGCCCTGGACCTTGAAGGAGAAGGATCCATCCTTATGCAAGAAGCTTTTGTCATTCATCAGGAAGCTAAAGGAAAAGGGAGTATTGATCGGTTCTGTTTCTTATGCAGATGCTGTTTTTGATTCTTTCGTCAAGTCATCTGATATCGCGTTTTTCATGGTCTCTTCAAATCTTGCCCAGGGTTTTGGGATATCAAGGAGCAAGGCAGAGTCAATGTGCAAGCGCTCTCATTTTCTCCCCATTAACTATCCAAAACTAGTGTCTCTGCTTGATCCTGAGCTTGAGAGGAACGGCATAGATCATCTTTTGATCGTCGGCGGCTATAGGGATAATTGCGTGCTTGCCATTGCCAAGTCAATGTGTAAGAATTCCCGTTTGAAAGGCCTGAAGATCCGTCTTATAGAACAACTATTGGTCAGCCGGCGCGAGAACTACAAGTCCGTGGATATACCAAAGAGATTTGCCAAATACCGCAAATATCATTCCTGTGACATTTCCATTTCCAAGAAGGACCCTAACCTGCTCTACCTTAGGTATTTCAAATAAGCTTGTGCCCGTTCTTGTCCCCTCTTCCTATCCCTTTGTAGGAGTACCCTGCTCTTATCCACTCGTCAGGGTCCAAGACATTCCTTCCGTCTATCACTGAGGGCTTCTTTTTCATGAGCGCCTTTGTCTTTTCCGCTTTCATTCCAAAGTACTGCTTGTGCCCTGCAAAGAGCACTAGCGCATCAGCATCTTCCAGCACCTTCTCAAGGCTGGTTTCTATCCTAATCCCTTCATAGGGTCTGACATGCGGGTCATGGATGACTATTTCCGCGCCTTTTTCTTCTGCCCACTCCTTATACGGCTCTGCAGGTGTGTTCCTGTAATCATCCGAGTCGTTCAGGAATGCCCATCCCAAAAGCGCGATCTTGCTTCCTTTCATTTTCTTCCCGGCCTTTCCCAGTGCATCCTCGGTCAGCCTCAGCATATGCCTTGGCATAAAGTCGTTTATTTCTCTTGCAAGCACATATAGAGACTCTTTCCCTTCAGGATAGTCAGCGACCCCCAGATCCTTTGCTCCCTTTTCCAGATGATATGTGTCTTTTGTCAGGCAGTGTCCGCCGACCCCTGCTCCTGGGTACAATATTGCTCTGGTTATCCCCTCTCCTTTCAGGCTATCTATCCCATCTCGCACATCATATACATTGATGCCCATTGCCTCGCAATACAGCGCGAGCTCGTTCACAGCCGCAAGCTGCAGGTCCCTAAAGGTGTTCTCAGCAGTTTTCGTCGCCTCAGCGGCTGTTGCATCCATTGCTATGATCTTTCCTTTGGTAAGTATGGGCTCATAGAGTTCAACCGCCCTTTCGGTGCTGACCGCGTCAACGCCTCCTACGATCCTGTCATGCTCTTGTATGTTCCTGATGAGCCTTCCGACCATGACCCTTTCAGGGGCATGAGCCAAAGCAAAGTCTTCCCCTGCCTTGAGTCCTGATGTCTTTTCCAGCGTCTCTTTCCCGAGTCCTTTAGTCGTCCCTGGTGTTATTGTCGACTCCAGTACCACAAGGGTCCCTTTCTGCAAATATTTCCCGACCTGCTCAAGCCCTGCTATTAGAGCAGAAAAGTCAGGTTTTCTCGCATCGGTCTGCGCGTCCTTGAATGGCGTCTGTATCGCTAATGCGACCGCGTCCACTTCGCTTATCTTTGAAAAGTCTGATGTTGCCTCGAATTTCCCTGCGCCAACGACTTTCTTTATCAGGTCTTCAAGCCCTGGCTCTTCGCCCTTCAAGGGGCTTTCTCCCCTATTAAGCATCTCTATCTTATACCCTGAGGAGGGAGAGTCCCTCTGGAACCCGTATACCTTCTCGATATGCGGCAGATCAGCAAATAGTGCTGCTGCAGGTATCCCGACATATCCCATTCCAATGACCCCTATCCTCTTGATAGGTCCTTTTTCTTTCAGAATCAGTTCAAGTTCGCTCATATCAACCACCAGTCTGCTGTTTTTGGGGTGGGGTCCTTTAAAAAGTTTCCGTTCTGCGGGTGTTTGTTTCAGAGGTCAATTCTTTTCTATATTGAAAACAAATGAGAACCCCCCAAAATACATAGTATAAGATCACGGAAAGTTATCCGATATATCTATTAGATCTAATTATGCAACACAGCATCTTTCAATATAGTTCCTTGTGCGCCTTTTACCGTCCCTTTATATGCCCTCGCCATCACTTTTATATATCTTCCGGTGCCAAGAATATACCCGCTGTGATTGCTTGCCTATTTCCCTTTTACTGATCGGCATCACAGCATGATAGGATGCTATTAAAATGATAAAAGTCGCTGTGATCGGTGCGGGTGTTATGGGTGAGAACCATATACGCACCTATTCAAATATCCCGGACCTGGAGCTTGTGGGTATCTCAGATGTTAGAGAGGAGCAAGTCTCTTCTGTTGCCAGGAAGTATGGAACAAGGCCGTTTACAGATCACAAGGAGCTTTTGGCGCTTAAGCCTGATATCGTGAGCGTTGTGACCCCGACCCTCACTCACAAGCAGGTCACGATCGACTGCTTCAATGCCGGCTCTAATGTCCTTGTTGAGAAGCCTATAGCAGGCAACATTCCTGATGCGCAGGAGATGGTCTCTCATGCAAAGAGGCTCGGCCTTAAGCTGATGGTCGGGCATATTGAGCGCTTTAATCCCGCTGCCATGGCCTTGAAGAGGTCTCTTGATGAGAAGAGGATAGGGGATCTTGTCTCTATTTCCATCAAGAGGGTCGGCCCCTATTCACCTAGGATCAGGGATGTCGGGATAATCATGGATCTTGGAGTGCATGACATTGATCTCCTTCATTTCCTTCTTGGCGAGAGGACCAGGACCGTTTATGCCTCTGCCGGCCGCACTATCCATTCTGCAGAGGATCATGCGACCCTTATGTTCGGCTTTAGCAATGGTTATTCTGCTGTGCTTGAGACCAATTGGCTTACTCCTCATAAGGTGAGGACGATAACTGTTGTCGGCACGCATGGCATAGCCGTGGCCGACCTGATGAAGCCCTCTTTGACGATCCACAACAAGGATTGGGTGCGCACTGCAAAGATAGAGACCCATGAGCCTCTTAGGGCTGAGCTTGAGCATTTCATTGACTGCGTAAAGAATGACAAAGAACCACTGGTTTCCGGCGAGGATGGCATAGCCGCTTTGCGCGTGGCCCTGAATGCCATTGACTCCTATAAAAGCAAAAAGGTCATTAATATCGATCATAAAGAGGGTGAGCTTTCCGGAACTCAAGTTTAAATACATCTAATCCCCTATATCTATTCTGAGGCTTCAAATGTTACCTATTGATATCACAGTTCCGCTCATCACCAGCATCCGCATTATCGGCGGGTTTGCCCTGACCCTTTTCATCCCTGGGTTTGCTCTCACTCTTGCCCTTTTCCCAAGGAAGGGGGATCTGGACCTGATAGAGCGCATTGCCTTATCGTTCGTCCTTTCCATCTCCTCTGTCCTCATCGTGGTCCTTTTCATCGATCTTGCCAATAGAGTAAAAAGAGCCTTGAATTATCTCTCGATTAATGGGACTTTTTTCAACATCTATGCTTCCCTTGGCAATATAGTCCTCGCTAAGGCCATATGCTGAAGCAAACTTCAGTGTTTGCCTTTGGTCATCCAGGAGCTTGATTGAACACCCTTTCACCCCCATAATCCTCGTTGCGTTTCTGGTTGCTGAATCCATCAACTCCTGAAGTTCGGAGCATAAGCCCATCTCCTTTACCATCTCGTAAAGGGCAGTTAATTTGGCATTACTTACATCCAGTTCCCTGGAAACCTTAAGGAGCTCTCTTCCCTTGGTTCTCAGGCTCAACTTGACAGAAGTGATAAGAAAGGCCGAAATCAAAATAGCAGC
>JAIVYC010000087.1:0-3920 GCA_048635645.1 Sulfurovum sp.
GCGGTCATACAATCAGGCCTACTCAAAGTGATCTCATTATTGCGCGCAGGAATATGAAGCTCCCTATCATCCCGAGTATTGGCGCCACGAATATGAATGAGATCACTTTGAGTAGGCCTGATTGTATGACCGCGCCTGTTCCAACGCTTGCTATGGCGCTTCCGACGAAGCCCCCTATCAATGCATGGCTTGCTGATATTGGGATGCCTTTGGACGTGGCCAGATACACGGTCGCTATCGCGCCGATGAGTCCTGCGAATATTATCGTTTCATTGACAGCGCTTGCCTGCACAAGCCCTTTCCCTATCGTGTTTGCCACAGTGACCCCAAAGACAAAAGGCCCTATGAAGTTGAATGTCCCTGCAAGAAGCACGGCTGTCCTGAATGGCAGCACCTGGCTGGCGACTATTGTTGAAATAGAGTTTGCGGCATCGTTCATGCCGTTCCCAAAGTCAAAAATAAGAGCTATTGCTATTATTGTCCCGATAATGATCGGGTCAGGCATGCTTGACCACTATATTATCAAGTATGTGAGCGATATCTTCGCAGGTGTCTATAAGGTCTTCAAAGTGCTGGTATACGTCCTTGTGTTTTATCACTTCTATCGGATCGCTTCCATTGTTAAGAAGATATGCTATTGATTCGCTGAATTTGGCGTCTCCTTGGTTCTCGTATTCCTGGATCTTCATCAGGGTGTCCTTTATCCCGCCCATTTGCCTTAGTGCGGTCACTGCATTGGCGGTCTCTGTCACGCTTTTTATTGCTATTTCTGCAAGCTCCTGCATGTGTTGGGTCATTTTCTCTATCTTATACAGGCTTAGTATCGTCGCTATCTCGTCCATTCCATCGACCACGTCATCTAAAAGTATCGTTAGTTTGTGTATGTCTTCCTTGTCTATTGGCGTGATGAACGTTGTGTTAAGCCCTTCGATCACATCATGGGTCAGATGGTCTCCCTTATCCTCAAGGTCTTTGATCTCTCTTACGAGCTCTTCTTTTTTTGCAGGTTCTATCTCTTCATAGTTTGTTATGAGCTCGTTGAATTTTACTCTGCATTCAAGCGCATTTGCCGCTTGTTGGCTTAACATGTCAAAGAATTTGTCTTCTTTTGGTATCAAGAAATCAATTACCCTTTTCATTGAAATCTAAATACTCCAGAATAATATATACTTTGCGCAAACCTGAGAGATATGCACATAATGGTTTCCTTTTTCCAAAACCTGTTTTTCTAAAGAGGCTTTTTTAGCATCCAAAACTCTTTTAGCATTGCCAAAAGTGTTCTCAAGGCGTTTTTAGCCCTCTGTACTCTGGTCGACCTCTGTGTCAGGCACTTCTTTATCCCCATACACTTCTACATCTTCAGGTTCCTTTTTTTCTTCCTTTTCTTTTATCAGTTCTTCGTCGGTTTTCTTTTTTTTCTTTTCTTCCATGTCTTATTTAATGGCAAAAGAATATATATCAGATTTGTTTTTAATTTGCGTATGGTTAGTGAAAATTCATATGTTTTGGTGGGTCTCGCACTGGGCTCTGCTTTCGGCCTTGTGGTCGGCGTGGCTGTAGGCGACCTTGTTGTGGGCCTTTTCGCAGGCGCTGCTCTTGGTCTTTTGGCCGGAGCTGTTGTGCAGACCTTTGAAGATGCTAATTAAGGGAAACTAGAGTAAAAGTTCGCATAATATACATTATATTCCCTTTTTTTCCTTTATTTTTATCTCTTTATTGTGAATTTTCTATTATCCAAAACACCCTGGGTGTATATATGTTTCATTCTTGTCTGTGTTCTCTCTTCTCTTATCTCTGATCCGCTCTAGACATCCTCATCCTTTCCAAAACATTCTTGGCATTGCCTGGAGTCTTTTGGCGGTGTTTTCCTGCAAAAATCAATTCTTTTCTATATGGAAAAGAAATAACTTTTTATATGTCTCTTGTTTTCCCTTCCTTCATGTCTGGTGAAAAAGACATCTTTGTCATTGAAAAGGCCCTTATTGAGCGCGAGTTGGTCTTGAGAAAGCTGCGTCTTCCTCCTGAATCCAGGCTCACCAGAAAGGCTCTTTTGCGTTGGGTTGCTTTGTCTCTTGGTCTTATCACTCCTGGCGAGTCTCGCGATGCTGTCATTCCTGTGTTGGATGGTCTTTTTAATTTCCACACGAAATACAGGGGTGCTTCTGTGTCTGAGCTTATGGATTACATGGCATCGCAGGAGTACACGGTCACTGAGAAGACCCTTAGGTATCAGCTTATGAAGCTTCGGCAGAGCGGTCTTGTCGAGAAAAAAGAGAACCTTTATTCTTTTGTCAAGGACCCCTATTCTGATGATCTTAAGGCAGGCATCTTTTCAAGCCTTGATTCTGTCTATTCTGAGACAAAAGGCAGGCTTGAGGAGGCTTTTTCAAGCCTTTTTTCCCAGTATTCTCAGGAATAATATGTTAAGAACATGTCTTTAACATGTTAATTCCAAGAATCTTTTGGCATTGCCAGGAGTTTTTTTCCTTTATCTTTCCATAAAAATTAATTCTTTTCTATATGGAAAACAATTCAGCCCCCCTGTCTGAGTGTATATATGTTCCCTATCTTTCTTTTCTGTTCTTTCAGAAATCTTATTTCTTTTCTATATGGAAAACAATTAAGCTTGCACGATCTGAATATACATGCCCTTATGTCTCACAAATACTCATCATCTGTCTCAGGAACAGTCTCATTGAATCCATTTGTCTTTTGCTCTTCGGGTTTCGGCGGCTCAGGCGGGGGCATTAATATCGGCTCTTGCTGCGCTTCCTCTTTCTCTGTCAACTTGTACTTAACATGTTTCCCTTCTCTTTGGTGCTCTATTACTCCCTGGTTTGCCAGTTGGGCCACCTGAAGGCTTACCCAGGTTCGTGATCTTCCTAATTTCTCTGCTATTTCTGCTGCACTTAACATGTCTTTTTCACTTAACACGTTAATTACGTCTTTTTGAAGTTCTGTTGTTTTGATCTCCTTCTCCAGGGCCTCTTTTTTGCCCTTGAGGTTTTGCAATTTATGGTCTAATATATCCGCGAAATCCCCGGATTTTGGTAATCTTTCAAATTCATCCAGTATCCTGTGGTGGTCCCTTAGCATGGCCTTTTTCAGGTCATCTAGGATGTATTTGACCTCTGATATCTCTCTTGTTACTGTTATCATTGGCTCTTCTTTGATCATTACTGCTTTTCTTACGTCCTCTTTTTGTTTGGACATAAGTATTGTTGCCTGCTTTTGCTCAAAGCCGTTTGTGTTTGCTGGTGGTTTTTCAGGCGGTCTTGGCCTTGGAATTTCCTGTTTTTCCGGTTCTTTCACGGATTCTTCTTTTTTTATCTTTTTTCTTCCTAGGATCAGGTCTAAAAGGCTCATTTCATCATTACTTAACACGTCTTCCTTTATATTTTTTGTGTTCTTAACACGTTCTTAACATGTTCTTAACGCGTTTTTTCCGCCTTTTTAACGGAATGAGGTGGCTTCCAAGACCTTTTTTTTGGCTTTTTTCCCTGATCTCTTTTTGACTGGTTACTTCTCTTATTAACGTGTTAACTCCTCTACTTAACGCGTTAACTATTCTACTTAACATGTTAACTATTTCACTTAACACGTTCTTAACACGTTAAGTTAACACGAGTTAACGTGTTCTTAACACGTTCTTAACGTGTTCTTAACACGTTAAGTACGTTTTCTATATGGAAAAGAATTCATACTCCGCTAATCCCCCGGAAACCCCTGAATGTGAGTGTTCCTAACCAAAGATCCCAAGCCAAGCGAAAATCAGCCCTCTAAATGTGAGTGTTATTTCGTAGTTTGTGAGGATAAGCTCACCGCTCATCCAGCAAAGAATTAGTTCTTTTTGTCCTTTTTTTCCCGTGTTCTCATTTTTTTTCTCTTTTTTCTCTATGTTCTCTCTATTTTGACCTTTT
>JAIVYC010000088.1:0-3985 GCA_048635645.1 Sulfurovum sp.
CTTCCGATCTAAGACGAAAGACCAAAGATCGAGGCATACTTTGATAAAGGCACAATGAGCGTGCACCTGAAAGAGGGATGCACGCCGAAAGCAAAAAAAGGAAGGCCAGGGGATATAGAACTGGTGGAAATAGGGGATGAAGAGCTTACGGAAGAGGAGATGGACGAACTTGCCAAAGACATCCTGGAGCACTCAAGAGATGAGAACTGCTCTGTTGAGATGGGGCTAAGAGAAGCCACAGTAGTGCAATTGAAGGATATAAGGATAACGATAACAAGACCAAGATTCACACGCGAGATAGAGGTAACCGCAGTAAGACCGATAGCACACCCCACACTTGAAAGCTACAAACTGTCTGATAAGCTCAAGGCAAGACTTGAAAGGGCAGAAGGGATACTTGTAGCAGGACCCCCTGGAGCAGGGAAAAGCTCATTTGCCCAGTCGCTCGCCCAATTCTACGCGGAAAAAGGAAAGATAGTGAAAACAATGGAAAATCCACGGGACCTTGTAGTGCCAAAAGAGATCACGCAATATGGCACCCTAAGAGGGAACATGCAAAAGACCGCAGACATGCTGCTTCTCGTACGGCCGGACTATACGATATATGACGAGCTAAGGCAGACATCCGATTTCAAAGTGTATGTTGACCTCAGGCTTGCCGGAGTGGGGATGGCAGGCGTGACACACGCCACAAAAGCCGTGGACGCGATACAAAGGCTCATAGGCAGGGTCGAACTGGGAGTGATCCCTCAGATAGTCGACACAGTCATATTCATCAAAGACGGGGAGATAAAACAGGTCCTTGAACTGGAATTCAAGGTAAAAGTGCCGGCAGGCATGATGGAAGCAGACCTTGCCAGGCCAGTGATAGAAGTGAAAGACTTTGAAACAGGGAAACCAGAGCATGAGATATACTCGTTCGGGGAAGAGATCATGGTGATGGAAGTGAGAAAAACAGGGCGGAAAACAGGAGGGAGAACACTTGCAGAACAGGCGATATCCCAAGAGATAAGGAGATACTCAAGAGACCACTCGGTCGAGATGACATCAGAGACGAACGCTGTGATACGAGTGCCAGAAAGAGAGATAGCCGGGATCATAGGAAGAGAGGGAAGCAGGATAAAAGGACTGGAAAAAAAGCTTGGCGTTAAACTGAAAGTGCTCCCCCTGGAAAGGGAAGAGAGAGGAATAGCCTGTAGAGTAAAAGAGAGCAAAGGGAAAATAGAGCTGGAACTCGGGAAGGAACATGCGGGCGAGACCGTCAATATTTATGCCGGCGAGGAATTGCTGTTCTCAGCAGAGATAGGACGGAAAGGAAAGATAGGCGTCAAAAAGAAAAGCGAGATAGGAAAAAGGGTCCTTGGCGGGGACATAGAGGCCAGGATCGAGGACTAGCAGCCGAGAACTGCGCACACACTTGTCATGAGATCATTATAGGAGCTGAAAGGCTTGTTGTAAACAGACTCCTTACAGCCTGAAGAGATAACATAAGCTGGTGTTGAACGGATATAGTGCTTTTGGGCAAGCGCGTAAGCAAGGTCAATGTCAGAGACGTTAGAGCAGACCTCTGTATCCTGGGGGGTCATAGGAAGGCAGAAATATTCAGGCGAGACCATGGACAGGAGCTCAAGATACTGCCTCTGACCCTGGGTGAAATTGCATGCAGGGTTCTCACCAAGGACCAAACAAGAGGTGTTGCTTACCTGAGAACAGTTCGAGATATTGGAATCAAGAGAGCATATGGAGTAGCCCTCGAACTCAGGCATATTAGGGGAAAAAAAGACCTTTAGAGAGGAAGAGTTCACGCACTCGGAAATGATGTGAGGGTTTGAAGTGAAAACTATGGAAGAGTCATTGACAGAATAGACCTCTATCTCCCCGCTGAAGATAGTGTAGAAATTCTCAATAACACGGCCGAAATTAGGGACAGCCAGGTCCTGCGGGTTCACCACAAGAGCAGGGTGTACATTAGAGGAATCGAGCTCGGTCGCGTCTGAAATTGGAGTGAGAATGGAGATCAGTTCGGAAAGGGAGCAATTGTCACAGCCCTCAAGGGAATAGGCGATAACAGGAACCAGGGTCCCGTGGATGAAGTCCTCAAGACGATCCAAAGAAACAACACCCGGGATCTGGAGAGGGGGCTCAGTGGAATCAGGGAGATACAGGAGTGTCATGGGAGCTGACGGCGGACATATAGGGTCAGGGGAGCTGCAAAAGGAAGCGAAACTGATGCGCTCAACGACAATAGAGTCAAGGGCATCAAGGGTCCTTAGCGTGGAAAACATCTCATCTTTGGAGTCGTAAAAATGCCTTATGAAGGTCTTGTTCTCAAGAAGCAGATCCGATACCTCTGAGGAATTCAGGAACTCTGCAGACTCATCCTCAAAAGAGGAAACAATATTGCTGAAAGGGTCACGAGTGATAGGAGGGGCTTCCTCTTCCTCATCATCCGAACTGAGAGCAGGTACAACAGAAAAGACCATGATAACAAGGCCTATTCCAGCAGCGATCATTACCCAGGGGATCCTCTTTTTCTTGCCAAGAACCTCAGAGGGAGGTTTTTTCTTTTTCACCATAGGGATAGATAAGAGAAAGAAGATTTAAAAGGATGACGGCCAGGGGGGAAGGTTAATAATGGGAGAGAATTATTAGATTAGCTGAGATGAAATACCAGAAACCAAAAGGCACAAGGGACTTTTTCCCTGAAGAGCTTGAAAAAAGAGAAGCGGTAAGGAAAATAATGGAAGAGACCGCAAAAAGCTATGGCTATCTTCCGATCCAAACGCCGATCTTTGAAGAATACTCACTTTTCGCTGCAAAAAGCGGGGAAGAACTGAAAGATAACATGTACAGGTTCAAAGACAAAGGGAACAGGACCCTTGCCCTGAGACCAGAAGGAACAGCAAGCATCGCAAGACTGCTTGTCACAGAGCTGAGGTCAAAACCGAAGCCGCTGAAACTCTTCTACTTCGGGCCGATGTTCAGATATGAGCAACCCCAAAGCGGGAGGTATAGGGAATTCTACCAATTCGGGATAGAGTGCATAGGAAGCAGAACAAGCGAAGCAGATGCAGAGGTCGTGGCAATGGCATGCGAGACACTTGACAGGCTTGGGCTGGAATACTCGCTCGAGATAGGGCAGCTGGAGATATTCAGAGGGCTCCTCAGGGATATGAAGGTAAAAGAGGAGGTACAAGACAAAATAGTGTCATTGGTAGACAGAGGGAAAATAAAAGAGATCGATGAATTGCTTGGGAAGGGAGAAACGCGCAAGCTTGTGGACAAACTAATAGGACTCAAGGGAGAACCCAAAGAGACACTGGAAAAAGGGAAGGAGCTCCTGAAAGAGTACCCGCTATCTCTCAAGGCAGTGGAAAACCTTGAGGAGATATTGGCAGACCTTGACGCATATGGAGTGAAAAAGTACAAGATAGCCCTTGGAATGGCAAGAGGGCTTGCATACTACACAGGAATGATATTTGAGATAAGAGTTGGGAATTTAGGAGCTCAGAACCAGATAGCAGGAGGCGGAAGGTATGATAAGCTTGTCGAGCTATTCGGAGGGGAACAGACCCCTGCAACAGGATTCGCGTTCGGATTTGACAGGGTGTGCCTTTCAGGGCCGAAACTGAGAAAGGAGAAGAAAAAGAAAAGCGCGCTGGTGATAGCTATCGGGAAGACCAAAAGAGAGGCGATACTGGCATTCAAGGAGACACGGGGGTAGAAGGCGACACAGGCGTTCAAGGGGACACAGGAACAATCGGCGATGAGTGGAATATAGACTCAACGCCTGACTCAGACCATATAGCTAGTGGAATTATTGGCGATTTTACAGCTAATGAAAATCAGGTTTTTGGTGATGTTTGTTATATAAATGGTGATGGCGAGATGCAATTAGGAGATGCCGACGCCATTGCTTCAGCTAAAATTATAGGAATGTGTGAAATTGATGATTGAAAAAAGAGATCATTTTTCAATAGGCTAT
>JAIVYC010000089.1:0-3845 GCA_048635645.1 Sulfurovum sp.
ACCATTTCCACTGTCCCGTTCCTTTCTACATCTGTCTTGTCATCTGTTGGGGGCAGGACATCGATCAAGTCTTCTGTTGGAGGCAGGACGCCAATTGGCTCCTCTGGCGGGAACAGGGCCTCGATCGGGTCACCGCATTCCCTGCTCAAGCATCTCTGGATCTCCTGCTCGGTCAATTCCCCTATGCTATTGCTGAACCCGACGATAACCTTTTCATCAATAAACATGGTCGGGACCCCTTGGATCTTTGTCCCAAGGGATTCAGCCACATCCTCGAACAATTGCCTGCTCTCAGGGTCAAAATAGATCTCATACTCACTTACCTCAAGGCCTGGATACTTCTCTTGCATATCATCCAGAAAATTCAGTGCAGTTGAGCAGTGCGGGCATCCTCTACCATAGAATATGTGCAGGACCACTGTCCTATTATCCTGAACATCAGGCGGCAGGGCAAATGCTGATGACATGAACAGACTTAGCAAAATAAAGCAGAGCGCTGCCCTCATATTTCCACTCCATTCGTTCGATCTTCCAGCTCCATCTGCGGCCTCATAATTCCAATGCTCTTTCCCCACTTATAAGTTTCTATTCAGGCTTATATCTTTCTATCTAAATTCTTAGCAAGTTCCCTGAATAAACCCCTGAATCTCTCACTATTGACCACCACAGGCCTTAGGGCCACAAGCGCATCAACAAAGCATCTATCATAAGGTATCCTTGCAATGATGTCTGTCCCATGCTCTCTTGCAAAGGCCTCTATCCTCTCTGTGTACTGCTTGTTTATATCATGCTTATTTATCAGGATGCTGGAAGGGATCCTGAAGTGGTCCACTATCCCAATCGCTCTCTTTAGATCAGAAAACCCAGAGGGCGTCGGCTCTGTGACCAACAGGGCATGATCGCTTCCAGTGACAGATGCGATAACAGGGCAGCCTATCCCAGCGGCAGAGTCCACAAGCATGACCTCGGCATCGCCAGCCATCTTTCTTGCCTTTCTTTTTACCTCAGCAACGATCTTCCCAGAGCCTGACTCGCCCATGTTCAACTGCGCTGAGACCACCCTGAAACCATAACCGGTGTCAGCAAAGCCTATCCTTGCATTCTCAACATCCTCAAGCCTGACAGCGCCCTGCGGGCACACGAGCTCGCAGACCCCGCAACCCTCGCAACTGAACTCTTTCAGCCCTGGCTTATCGTTCTTCCACTCAATGGCATTGAAATAACAAGAGTCAAGACATTTTCTGCAGGAGTTGCACTTCTCAAGGTCAAAAACGGGCTTCTGGTTCGTTGACATGGGCTTCCATTCCTCAAAATCCTCCGCCCTCCGTCCAAAGCTTAAGGCAAGATTAGGCGCGTCAACATCACAGTCCGCACAGATGATCCTCTTCTCCTTTGACAGGCTCACCGCTAAAGAAGCTGTGACGCTGCTTTTCCCAACCCCTCCTTTTCCAGACAATACCACTACTGTTCTCATTTCGAGACCCCCTCTGCGAGCCTGGAGATGGCCTTGTGTTCTATTGGCCTGCCGCTTGAATACTGCTCGACCAACTCCCTTGAGTATGGCACCTCTGCGATGATATTTGTCCCATTCCTTTTGGCAAGTTGCTCAACAGCATCCCTGTCCCCAATGTCCGAACGGTTCAGGATGATACTTGATGCTATTTTCATTTTTTTCAAGAGCTCTAGGATGAGTTCCAGGTCATGGTTTCCCAGAGGCGTCGGCTCTGTGACAGCAAATGCAATATCGCAATTCTCAAGTGCCGCGATGACAGGGCAATGGGTGCCGGCTGCAGTGTCAATTATCACATAGTCGTATTCCTTCTTTCTCTCAGCCACTATCCTGTTCAAGGCATTCACTATGAATTCAGAAATAGGCTCATTAACATTCAATTCCCCTGATAAGAGGTCAATGCCATAATTGTTCCCTGTGAAGAGCTTTCCTATCTCTTTTTTATCCCAAGCGATCGCGTCTGCAGGGCATTCTATCGCACACGCGCCGCAACCATTGCACTGGGCCTGTATGAATATCGGGTTTTTCCCTTTAATAGCTGCGATGGCATTTGTCTTGCACACATGACCGCATAAGCCGCATTTAGTGCATTTTTCCAGGTCCCATTTCGGGATCCTCTGCTCGACCCGGCTTTTCAACTCCCTTTCGATGCTCAGGAGAAGATGGTCATTAGGACAGTCAACATCAGCATCCACCAGGAGGACCCTATTGCTTTTTGCCAATTCGCAGGCAAGGGACGTGGCTATCGTTGATTTCCCGGTCCCTCCCTTGCCCCCTGTTATTCCGATCGTCTTCATTGGTCCTAATGTCCGCAGCTTGTGGTCAGGTCCTCAAGAGAATCCAGATGCTCAATGGCCTCTTTCACTATTCTGTAAGGCCCTGTCTTAAGGGAGATGCCCTTCTCATCGAACAAACCTATCGCCCTTCCGCCGATACCCTGAGCGAACACTGTTGTCGGGTTGACAGACTCAACGATCTGGTCAACAGGGGACTTACTAGGGTCTGTGTGCTCTAATGTGTTCTCTGTTATTGTCAATTCCTTGGTCCCTGTATCATACAGGCCAAAAAAAGGCGCATGCCCAAAATGAGGAGATATCTCTGAGTCCATCCCGTTCTTGTTCAGCAATGGGAAGAACATCCTTTCACTTTTCACCTGCTCTTGTGCAGGCGTTTCCGTCTGCTCTTGTGCGGGTGTTACCTGCTCCTGCGCAGGCATCCCTGCATGCGGCTCTGCGATCTCGCTTATCTCACTCAACTCTTTACTGATGAACTTTTTTACCGCATCTTCTGCCGGGCCTGATGCCTGATAGGCCTTTATCCCGAGCTGGCTGAGGATAGTTGTCGCGTTAGGTCCGAGGTTCCCTGTTATCACTGCCTCTGCCTTTAGTTCCCCTATCTGCTGGGCCGCCTTTATCCCTGCACCATGCCCTTGTATCGCGCCTTCATTTTCTACGGCAAGACTGCTCTTTATCTGGTCGTCTTCAATGTCAACAATAAGGAAGTATTGGCATCTTCCAAACCGGGTGTCTATCTCAGACCTTAGGTCCTCTCCTGTTGAACTTATCGCTATTTTCATATTTCCCCCCTTTAGTGAGAAAGCCTAAGCTTTCCGACAAACGATCTACTTTGTCTTTTTCTTAGGCTTTAACTCCTTAAGTCTTTTTGTTATCTCCTCCAACTCGCTGTCCAGTTCCTTTTTCTCTTCCTCAATGGCATTTGCTTCGCTCTCAAGCATTTCCATTTCCTGTTCCTTGCTTACCTTATATTCCCATGGCTGTTCCCTGCTTACCTCATATCCCCAGGGATATTCCTGTGCAAAGCCAAACCTTCTTGGGCCAAAGTATCCTCTGCAAAAGCCCCTTCCAAAGTATCCAGGCACCTGTCCTGGCCCCCAAAATGGCGCCCAAAAGCGCCTTCCTCTATTCCTCATTTCCGCTCAACCTCCTTTTTTTGATCAAGCTCTTGTCATAAGTGTCCCGCATTCAGGGCACTTCATCGTAGTGCAGGGCTGCGCTCTTCCGTGCGGCTGCTCATGCCCGCATTTAGGGCACTTGCAAAGTCCTCCGGGTCCAGCGGCAAATGGTCCTCCCATTCTTCCTCTGCCTCCTCCTCTCGGGCCAAAACCTAATGGCCCTGTTCCGTCTCCACCTGGCATTCTATATTCACCTCCATGTATCTTAATGGCCTTCCCGTTGACCAGAGCATCTGTCAATTTCTCTCTTGCCCTTGTCAATATTCTCTGGAACGTGGACTGATGGACATTCATCTTTTTTGCTGCGTCCTCTTGGTTCAATTTCTCAAGGTATCTCAGCCTCATGCTCTCCAGCTCGTCCAT
>JAIVYC010000090.1:0-3887 GCA_048635645.1 Sulfurovum sp.
GCTCTCACAAGGCCCCTTTGCTGTCCTTTTTGCAAATCTTGTCATCACTGACCTGACCTGGTCCCCTCTGGACATGCATGATGGAGATAATGTCACATTCACGGCCACGATAGGGAACACAGGCGGGGATACATCAAGGGACTTCTCTGTTTTCTTCAGCCTGAATGATACTGTGAACGGGAGCAGTCTTGGGTATATCATAGTGTTCGGAGGCATCGCCTCTAATGCCACGAAACAGGTCAGCACTGACAGGGAATGGGTCGCTCCTATCGGTGAGCATTCTGTTAAGGTAGTAATAGACCTGATCGATGAGATCCCAGAGAGCAATGAGTCAGACAATGAGCTGGAGGTCAGCTTTGAGATAAATGACACAAATGCCCCTGAGCTTGTCAGCATCTCTCCTGCGAACAACAGCATAGTACAGCCGCCAGCCAATGTCACTGCTCTTTTATCAGATGAGTTTGGCTTGGGCGTGGACCTGACCAGCTCCAGCCTGATCGTAAAACTTGCCGGGACACCTGTCAGCGGGACCATGGTAAAGCAGGGTGATTCCCTGACATTCATACCTGGAACTGCGTTTGCCGAGGGCAATTACACGGTTGAGATCACTGCCATTGACATGAAAAGCAACCAGCAGACGATCCTCACATCATTCATCGTGGACTCCACTCCTCCGCAGGTCATTGTCACCGGAGTGGCAGACCAGGGCTATTACGAGACAGAAGTGACCATTGGAATTGCAGTGACCGACCCTTATCTGAAAGACGCATCTGTCACCATGGGTGGAGACCCATTCGTAAGCGGCACTATCATAAGGACAGATGGCACCTACTCACTGAGAGTGGAGGCGAGTGATGAGGCAGGCAATTCCGTCCTTGAGCTAATGGATTTTGAGGTAGACATCCCACCTGCTCCTCCTGGAGGTCTGGCAAGGACCACCGAAGGAAATATCACTGTCATCAGCTGGAATCACAACCCTGAGCCTGATGTGGTCGGATATAATGTTTACAGGAACAGCACAAAATTGAACATCGGCCTGATCACTGGCATCAACTATCTGGACCCAGGCGTGGATGCCGGCTGGAACTATCAGGTGAGCGCGGTGGATGCGGCAGGTCATGAGAGCGAGCGTGCGAATATCAGCTCTCTCTATGTCGCGCTCGTGGATTATGGCACAATGCTCTCAGGCAGTGATTACCTGACCCGCAATTTTGTCGACTCTGTCCTGATCTCTCTCACGAACAAAGCAAGTGTGGGTATCACTGTCAGCTCCATAAGGCTTGAGCTCCTTGATGAGTTCGGGAACATATGCGATGAAGTGGAATCTGGCTCTTTCTTTATGCTGGCTGGTGAGACCGAATTTGCGGAAAAGTACTTTGTCATCAATGAGAATTTCACCAGCAAGTTAAAGGTCAGAGTGAATCTATCTGATGGCAGCCAGGTCACTTCATTGTTCAGGCTGGGTGTGAGGGATGCCGTGCCGATCACTGCGCCCCTGATAAACTTGACCGAGGGATACCCTGATGAGTTTGAGTTCCAGTTCACGAACTATGGTTCTGTTCCATTGAGCATCAACCCTCAGCAGATCAGTGTCTACCTAAAGGACCTTAATGGCACGCTCATCTCTCAGGGAAGCGGCACAGGCCCTGGTCTGACGGTTCTTCCTGGCTCCACTGTTAACCTGACATCCTTGATCTCAACGCCTATGGCCCTCCAGAACAATCTTTCCTTAGGGGACATACATCTGGAGGTGGTCCTTCCAAGCCAATTCTATGAGGGCGAATGGAAGCAGGGCCCTGAATACCAGGCAGCCCTGGATGCAGAGGTGGTATACCAGACCTCTCAGCCGCTGACCGTCTATCATGAGTCTTTTGTGAGAGGGGCTGCAAGCGACTTCACTATCGTGGTCCTTAACCAGGGCTCTGCTGATCTGGTCATTGATCCTGGCGAGGTAACTGTATCAATAAAGGATCTCAACGGAAGTCTTCTTGGCCAGGGGCTCGCATCCTACTCGACCACTCAGATCCAGCCCGGGGCTTCAGCCGAGTTCTCTCTTGATGTTGACCTTCCGCTCTCAGCTCCGGATTATGTCAGGGTCATTGCAGAGGTGGATGCCCGCTGCATGAACGATCTCTGCGGAGATATCCCTTTGCAGTACGCTGCAGAGGAAGAGGTCATAGACCCGCCATACAATGCAAATGCGACCACTGACAAGACCGTCTATCATAGAGGGGAAGAGGTGTTGATATCTGGTGTTGTCTCCTCTACCTCTGACGGAACTCCTGTTGCTGATGCAGAGATCACCCTTAAGCTGGTCAGGGGAAGTTTCAGAAGGACCTTCTCGGTCAGTTCGGATGATACTGGAAGCTACTCTTATGTCTTCAGGCCATTGGATGCTGAGGCCGGTACATACATCGTGAGTGCTGCGCATCCCAGGGTCACTGCTCTGGAGCATGATGCTGGTTTTGAGATATTAGGGCTCTATATCGACCCGAAACGGATCACTCTGGAGACGTCAAGGAACTCTGTGAGAACAATAAGCGTGGACATAGCGAATTTTGGCTCGTCTGATCTGACGGGTGTCTCTCTTCAGATAATAGACAATAACACTGCCGATAATGTGACCGCCTCAATACCTTCAGGTAGCTTTGACCTTGCTCCAGGGACCAGAAAGGAAGTGGATATCCTAGTAAGTGCAGGTCAGGCCACTCCCGAAGAAGCCCAGCTTGAGATCAGGGCGGTCTCAGACCAGGGCTCTGTTGACACCTCTCTGCTTTCAGTGATCCTTCACGAGGCGGTCCCGGTCGCAGCGGTAGAACCTGGCTATATCCAGATGGGCATTAAGACAGGGAATATGCAGGTAAGGACAATAGAGATCTATAACATCGGCTATGGAACAATGACCAATATTGAGCTTGTGCCTCCCTCTATCCCTTGGATCTCTCTGCTCACCGGGCCAGGGCTCGGAGATATCGAGTCAGGCGAGATCGCGACCTTTGACATATTCATAGACCCTGATGAGGCCATAGAGGCTGGTATCTATGAGGACACGATCCAGATAACAAGCAGCAACCATGAGACAATAGACTTCCCTATAAGCGTTCTTGTGACCCCGAACGCCACAGGAGACCTGCGCTTTGTCGTGGAAAACATGGTAGGGGATATAGTGCCAGGGGCTGAGGTCACGATTCGGGATAAGAAGACCTATATCAATGATTCTACAGGCAATACGTCAAATCCATCAACAATCTATACCCTGGAGTTCAAGGCCCAGACAGATGTCAATGGAGAGGCGCTGTTCACAGACATTCCGATAGGGGACTATGATTACAGGGTCTCTCTTCCCAACTACTATGATGTTGTTGATGTGGTGCTTGTTGAGACCGGGCTTGAGATTAGGGTCCCTGTGCTGGTCTCATATACCTTCCTGAAGATAGAGTGGGAGGTTGTGTCCACTGTGATAGAGGATGTGTATGAGATAAGGCACAATATAACCTATGACAGCGGCGCTCCTGTCCCGTATGTCAAGATGGAAGTGGAGCCTGAGGCCCTCTACATGGGCATAGAGTCTGAGTATCACGGGCAGATCACCTTGACGAACCTGAATGATGGCGTCCCTGCTCTGGGCGGCGAACCTCTTGTGCATACAAGCTCTGAACTGGTGACCGTGGAGTTCCTTGTTGACAATATCCCTGAGCTGGGGCCTGGGGAGAATATCACGATCCCTTATGTCGTCAAGTTTGCCGGGCATCATTCGCCAAAGGCAAGCGTCTGTAAGATATATTCATTTACGATCGCCACAAGGTTCAAGAGGGTATGCGTTGCTGGTGTATATTCAGACCCTGGCATGAAACATTTGCTGCATAACGTCTATTCCAATATCGCAA
>JAIVYC010000091.1:0-3879 GCA_048635645.1 Sulfurovum sp.
GCAACGCTTGTCCCCTCTTCTATGTTCCCTATCTCCCAGCAGTAGTCTATCTCCCGCTGTATCTTTGAGATGCAATCGCTTCTGTCCTCGCAGGGCATAGTATACGCGTTCCCGCATGCAGGCCCAAGGGAGAACAATTGCCCGCTTACCACTGTCCCAAAGGTGCCGAAAAGCGAGCTTGAGGCCTTTTTTACCCCCATCAGGCCGCTGCAGACAGCTTTTGCCACCGCGTCTTTTGACGCTGCTGTCGTTTTGGTGAAGAGTTCCAGCATTATGGTCATTACGACAAGCCCGAATATCAGGGCGATAAGAAGCATCACGAATGTCATTTCCATTGCCTTTTTGTTTTTTATCATCATCTTCACTTGTTTTATCTATCCATCTTATTTATCTTTTTAATCAGGGTCTGCCTGGACCTCGATCATTCCCTTATTTTCAGAAGCGCCTATTGGAGTGAATCCAAGATAACTTATTTTTCCTGTCAATTTTTTTATGGGCACCTTGAAGTATCTTATCTGTATCGTGACCGCCTCATTCTGCAGGATCTCTCCTGCTTTGTATTGCTCTTCCACTTCTTCCAAGGTCTTCCCTCTTGCCTCTTCTTGAATGTCTTTATTTTCTATCTCTGAATGGTATATCCTCCATATCAGGTGGCAGTCTGGGTCTAGGTGCGGTTTCAGGTCTGCAAACCCTATATTCCCATCTGTCACATTGACCGTCATGCTTCTTACCTTGGTCACCTTGGGGAAGTCATGTTCTTCCCCATATATGCATACTTCATTGCTGAGCTCCGCGATTATTTCTGTTATGTTCCCTCTATTATCCTCTATCATCTCTCCTAGGACCAGGCCGCATTTTTTCTCTGCTTCGCTGATCTCAAGGGGGTTGTAGTCCATGACGCGTATCGTGGCTGCTCCATATCCTATGTCTTTTGTTATCCTGTACTGCTCTAGCTGCTCAAGCATTTGCCTGCAGGCGAATTCGTCATACTCCTGCTCTCTCAGCGGGTTTAGCATCTTCTGGCCATAGATGGTCACAAAGATCAATAATACAACAATGGCTACTATGACGACGACCAGCACATTTTGAAGGTCTCCTTTCTTTTGCATCAGCCGAATCCCATTCCAACGCCGAACATATTGTGGAGCAGGTATGCCATAAGCACGACTATCCCTACTGCTATCACTATCTTGATTATGAGCAGGAGCGAGGCTTCGATCGCTTCAGAACCCTTTTTGTTGCGTATCATCAAAAAGATAAGAAATGGTCTGGATTGAAATACCTTTCTAAAATTAAAACAAGGGCCTTTCAGCCCTTATTGATCGTTCAGTTTCCCCAGGAGGTTCCGCCTTCCGTTACTGTGCAAGTACAGGCGCCTGCGGTGTATGTGATTTTTCCTGCCGTGGCAGTTCCAGCGGTAATTGGGCCGCATCTATCTATCACATCTTGTTGAGCTGACCCTGGAGCGGCTGCGTCGTATGGGCATCCTGTTGATTTCCATGTCGTGCATGCTGTGTCGCACCCGGCCACTTCAGAGGTCGTCTCAGCGCTTGGCCCTGAGCTTACGAATGATGTTATTTTTCCTGTGAGCGCTCTGAATCCTCCTGTCATGAAGCTTCCTACGAGGAGCAGCACCATAACAGCAAGAGCAGCTATGATTATGATGTTCATGCTCATTCCTTGTGCTTTTTTATCCATTTTTCCACCTCTTTTAGCATTTAAGATAATCATTGATATTCTTTGAAAAAACACTTGCCTTTTTTAAGCTTTTCCTCCTCTATTTTTCCTAAATTCCTTAGCATGTTCCGCATTTTGCTTCCAGCTCGGTTTTAGTGGCGGTTGCAGCAAGTCCGCATCTTTCTTTTGCGATATCAAACGCATTACCCTCCTCAGGGCATCCGCTCGCGATCCATCCAGTGCACGCGCTATTGCACGCGACCATCTGGCCCGTTTCTGTGCTGTCTCCTGTGCTTTCCCTTCCGAATGTCCTCATTTTGTCGCTGAGGTCGCTGAACCCGCCTGAGAAGAATGTCCCCACGAGCAGGAGCACCATCAGTGCTATGACAAGAACGATGATGGTGTTGAATGACATCTGCCCTCTCATACTAATACGCCTGATACTGATGTGAACATTGATGATGATATCAATACCGCGATGCTATATATTATCGTTGCAATGAGGATCGCAGAGGCAAGATTGCTGTATCTCAGCAGTTTGTCGTTCCCGTTGGATATCTGTGTCGATGTCACGCTCAATATGAACCCTGCTTCAAGCATGTAGAGCCCTACGATAAGCTGGAATATCTCAGGGGAGGTAGATGGTATCGCAAGGAACCCTCCGCCAGAGAACAGCCCCATGTCAGCGCCCATCCCTGGTATGTCTGTGGAGCTTACGTCAGATATTTTCGTGTGCACTCCTATCAATATCTGCATTATCATCGTTCCCAGGCCAACGACCACTCCTGATATCGCTGGCGCAAGGAACAGCCCCTGGAACTGCATACTGCTTGATGTCTCCCCAAGCATGTCCCTGATATCCTCCTCTATCTTGTGCATGTTCTTCAAATATTTGGATATCGCAAGCATCGAGGTTGCCACAAGCATGGTCCCCTTTTTGCTTGATTCAACGAGCACTTTCATTGTGCTTTGGACCAGCGTTGAGGGATAGTATCTTATCGCCCCGTATTCAGGGTCAAAGATGGCTTTGCTGAATGTAAGCCCAAGGTTCGTCATGTTCCTTTCTATCCTTTCTATGAACTCGGTTGTCTTGTCCCCTCTTATCCCTTCCTTGCTTCTTGCAAGAGCCACTTCTATGGGTATCCCTGCCATTAACCGGTTCCCAAGCTGGAACAGGACCTCTGCGAGCTCACTTTCAAGCTCAAGCACGTCTTTTCGTATCTTTAGTTTCTGGACCGTGGTATACTTGCCATATACATACACCGCGATCGCTATCCCCCATACGATCGCAAGGGTCAGCAGCAAATAGGTGAACTTGAAGTTGGCTGCATCTGCAGGGTTTAGGAGATACAGAAGTCCCGGGCTTGCAATGAGCCCGCCTATCACCAGGGACGGCACGAGCATTGGTATGTCTATCTTTTTCTTTCCTATCTTCACCCTGTAGCATCCTGGCGGAGCAATATCAGGGTGCTCGAATTCTTCCCCTACTCCTGAGTACGTCTCAGGTCTTCCTGCCATCACCTGGTTCGCAAAGAAGTACACTAAAATGAAAAGCATGACATCGTATGAGAAGAAAAGCGATGAGCTTGACACCATGTCGCTCATGAACATCACGATCATTGGGAACATCACAAGTCCCATCACAGGGAGTATGATACCCATCGTGTGTATCACTGTCACAGGCATCCTGAGCCCTTGGGCATAGTGTTTCATCCTTTCTGCCGTGCCTGTGAGCATCATATCAACTGCCTGGTCAAGCATGCCTATCCTTCTGGCATCATCTGCCTCGTATGTTGAGGATTGCACAAGGCGTATGGATCCAGCGAACTCTTTGTTCCACTTCATCCATAGGTGCGTGTATCTCATGAGAGCCTCTTCTATGTTGATGTATTTTCTTGTCTCCACGTCCCACATGAGCTTTCTGAAGTCCATGGCTATCGGTCCTTCAAGGTGTATCGCGGCAAATCTTATTGCCCCTTCGACCACCGGTGTGTTCCTGAGGTACATCACAAGGTAGAGCAGCACCATTGGCATTTCTCCCATGCTTCTCATCCTTTTCCTTGATGCGAGCTGGGCTAATTTCTACTTTCCAATTTCAAGTTTCAAGCCGTGAACGGCTACGATATCTGATAATATATAAATGGAATTTTGTAATATGGTTAAACAAAAAAGCAAATCTGAAATATTAAAAAAGCGAGCTAT
>JAIVYC010000092.1:0-3874 GCA_048635645.1 Sulfurovum sp.
GGCTGATGGGTTCCATGTGTCTGGGTTATGGCAGAACTTGCAGCGCATTGGACAGCCTTGCATGAACACAATGAACCTGACCCCTGGCCCGTCCAGTGTGCCCATGGACTCGGTGGAGTGTATCTTTCCTGAAACCATTTTCACATGCTCTCGTGTATCGTTCTTGCAAGGACCTCTCTTTGCTGGGCTGGCGAGAGCTTGATGAAGTTCACTGCATACCCTGAGACCCGGATGGTCAATTGGGGGTATTTGGCAGGGTTTTTCATTGCGTCTACCAGCGTTTCCCTTGAGTGGACGTTCACGTTCAGGTGTTGCCCGCCTTTTCCAAAATAGCCGTCAAGAATGCTTATGAGGTTATCTTCTTCTGTCTCTTTTGTTTTTCCAAGGGTCGTTTTTGCTATTGAGAATGTGTTCGAGATCCCATCTCTACAATAGCGGTATGGGATCTTCGCGACAGAGTTGAGGGATGCTATAGCGCCGTGTGTGTCCCTGCCGTGCATCGGGTTCGCTCCTGGCGCAAAAGGCTCGCCTGCCAGGCGCCCGTCAGGGGTGGCTCCTGTCTTTTTTCCATAGACTATGTTCGATGTGATCGTAAGGACAGAGAGCGTGTGCCTGGAATCCCTATAGGCCTTGTGGCTTTTGAGCTTCATTGTAAATCGTTTCGTGAGATTAGCGGCTATTGAATCGACCTTGCCATCGTCATTTCCGTATTTTGGGAAATCGCCCCTGATCTTGAATCCTGTTGTTATGCCTTGCTTGTTTCTGACCGCTTTCACTTTGGCATATTTTATCGCGCTCAGGGAGTCTGCAACAACAGAAAGCCCGGCTATGCCGAATGCCATATCCCTTTCAACGTTCGTATCATGCAATGCCATCTGAAGGTCCTCGTAATAGTATTTGTCATGCATGTAGTGTATTATGTTCATTGTCTTGACATAGCGTTCTGCAAGCCAGTCAAGCATCTGGTCAAAGTTTTTCTCAACCTCTTCATAATTGAGGATTTCTCCTTTTGGTATTGGTATCTCAGGCCCTATCTGCACTCCGCTGTTCTCGTCTTTCCCGCCATTAAGGGACATGAGAAGCATCTTTGCAAGGTTGCATCTCGCGCCAAAGAACTGCATCTGCTTTCCGATCACCATTGCTGATACACAGCACGCGATCCCGCAGTCGTCTCCAAAGCATTCTCTTACAAGGTCATCGCTCTCATATTGTATGGCGCTGGTGACAATGGACATTGATGCACAGTATTGCTTGAAGCCCTTCGGAAGGCTCTTTGACCAGAGTATCGTAAGGTTTGGCTCTGGCGCAGGCCCGAGGGTCGAAAGGGTATTGAGGAACCTGAAAGATGTCTTGGATACCATATGAGGACCTCTGCCAATGCCGCCGAGGACAAGGGTTATCCATGTCGGGTCTCCTGCGAACAGCTCATTGTACTCTGGAGTGCGCAGATGGCGTACAAGGCGCAGTTTTATCGTGAAGTCATCTATAAGCTCTTGCGCGCCTTCCTCATCAAGGAGCCCCTTCTTAATGTCTCTTTCTATGTATATATCAAAAAAGGAGTCAACTCTTCCGAATGACATTGCAGCCCCATCCTGGCTCTTAACCGCGGCAAGGTAGGCAAGGTAGGTCCATTGGATAGCTTCTCTCGCGTTCTCCGCAGGCCTTCCTATGTCAAAGCCGTATGTGACTGCCATCTCTTTCAATTGAATTAGGGCTTTTATCTGAAGGTACAGTTCCTCTCTCTCACGTATCACATGCTCTGTCATTGTTGACTCATCTGTGAGCTGCATGTCAGACTTTTTCCGCTCTATGAGCAGGTCTGCTCCATAGAGTGCAATGCGCCTGTAGTCTCCCATTATCCTGCCGCGCCCGTAGTTGTCAGGGAGTCCTGTTATGATCCCGCTGCGCCTTATGTCACGCATCTCCTGTGAATAGACAGAGAAGACCCCATCATTGTGTGTTTTCCTGTATTTTGTGAATATTTCAACAACCACTGGGTCAAGCTTGTATCCATATGCATTGCATGCCTTTTCCACGAGCTTTATGCCTCCAAAGGGTTTTATCGCGCGCTTTAACGGCGCGTCGGTCTGCAGACCCTTGATGAGCTCATGCTGCTTGTCGATATACCCTGGCTTGTGGCTTGTTATGGTGGATATTGTCTTGGTGTCTATGTCCAGCAGTCCGCTGTTCTCGAACTCCTTTTGCAAAAGTCTCTCGCATCTCTTCCAGAGCTTTTTTGTTCTTTCCGTTTGGTCCTTCAGAAAGGAGAAGTCTCCATCGTATCTTGTCAGATTTACCCTGATAAAATCATCTGTGTGTATCTCTTTCTTCCATTGGCCAGACTTAAAACCTGTCCATGCCTTCTCAACGGCCTTCAAGCCCATGACTTGGCTCCTATTGCTTCTTCTGCGCACTTTCCCAGTCTTTCTTAAAGCGCTCGATGCCATTGTCTGTCAATGGATGTTTGATCATCTTCTTTAGCACACCAAAAGGCACTGTTGCAATATGCGCGCCTGCCTGCGCTGATTCTGTCACATGCAGGGGGTGCCTTATGCTTGCTACTATGACCTCAGTCTCAAAGTCATACTGGCTAAAGATATCCACCATATCCCATACCATTGACATTCCATCCCAGCCATTGTCATCAAGCCTTCCGACGAATGGGCTGACATATGATGCTCCTGCCTTTGCGGCAAGGAGTGCCTGGTTGGTTGAGAAGACAAGTGTCACGTTCGTCTTTATGTTCTTTTTTTTCAGGGCTGCGACCGCTTTCAGTCCTTCTGCGGTCATTGGTATCTTAATGACGATGTTCTTTGCCCATGAGGCGAATTGCTCGGCCTCTTTGACCATGCTGTCTGCTTCTTCACTTAGGACCTCAACGCTTATCGGACCGGGTACTATCTGTGATATCTCTGCTATGGTCTCTTTCAGGTCCCTGCCCTCCTTTGCTATGAGTGTTGGGTTTGTTGTCACTCCATCGACAACTCCCCAGCTTGCCGCCTTTTTTATTTGCTCGATGTTCGCAGTGTCAAGGAAAATCTTCATTTCAATGCCTCCCAGTTTTTTATTGTATCAGCAATGTCTTCTGCTGTAAGCCCATATTTCTTCCAAAGGCTTGTCGGGCTTCCTGACTGCCCGAACTTGTCATTCACTCCTATCCTCTTCATGGGCACAGGGTTTCCTGACATCGCTTCGGCTATCGCGCATCCAAGCCCGCCGATCGTGTTGTGTTCCTCTATGCTTACGATCGGTCCCTTGGATGCTGCTTTGATGATGGCTTCAGAGTCTATTGGTTTTAGACTGCTCATATTTATAACCTCTGCATTTAGGCCTTCTTTTTCAAGTATGTCTGCTGCCTTGAGGGATTCTGACACCATGAGCCCGCAGGCTATCAGGGTGACATCGGTTCCTTGTCTCAGTATGGTTGCTTTTCCATTGAACTTATATGAGCTATCAAAAAGAACATTGCTGTGCACCCTGCAGAGCCTGATGTATTTTGGGCCTTTGTTCTCATAGGCATATCTTAATATCTCCTTTGTCTCCTCTGCGTCTGCTGGCACGAAAACTTGCATGTTCGGTATCGCACGCATTATTGCTATGTCTTCAAGGGCCTGGTGCGAGGCGCCGTCCCCTCCTACTGTGAGTCCAGCATGGGTCGCGACTATATTGACATCCAGATTATCATACGCTATCATGTTCCTTATCTGCTCCCAAGGTCTTCCTGTGGCAAATATCGCAAAGGTGCTGGCAAACACCTTTTTTCCTGAATGGGCAAGCCCTGCTGAGACCCCCATCATGTTTTGCTCGGCGCAACCCATGTTAAAAAAGCGTTCAGGATACTTCTTTGCGAACTGGGCTGTCTGGGTGGATACTG
>JAIVYC010000093.1:0-3842 GCA_048635645.1 Sulfurovum sp.
GGTCCAATTTCGTGTTCGACACCCATGGTCTCTGTGGAGCCACTGTGTTCTGGAAGATAACTGCAAGGGATGGGGTGAACAATTTCAACACAACAAATATCTCCTCGTTTGATGTCATCTCCGCTATTAGGGGTTTCAACCAGTCCGGCACGACTATCCTTAATGGAACTGCGCTTGACAGTCCAGACTATTTGAACGCCAATGACTCCGTCTATTTCACTGTTCTTTCCCATCCCACCCCTGGTGTTTTTTCCCTTGACTCTTTCCCTCAGGACGGTTCTCCTCTTCTTGTAAAGGGTTCTGTTTCGGCAGGACTCCCTTCAGACCTGGACTCATTTGATGCTGCCACTTATGACCTCGCTTCAAGCATTCAGCTCGCGACAAGCAATTACCCCTCCTCCTATTCTGCCCTGAACGGGACCTATGTTTCCGGCGCAGTGTCTGATCTGGAGTCCGATGACGCTGCTCTGATATACTTTAATACGTCTGCTTCCACACAGCTGACCGAGCTTTTGAATGATTCCAGTTTTGATTCGCAGGGCAGTGTAGGTCCTGCAACTTCTCCCTGGAGGGAGTCTTTCATCCCTCCTGTATCAAAAAAGGATTACACTTACAACAGATACGACTCCTTTGAGGCGCTTGGCGTTGGCGCTCTTCCTTCATCCGCAAGTGCTTCAGAGCCCTGGTATAAGCGGGAGGCTTCTTCAGAGTCCTGGAGCGTTCCTGATGCCTATGATTCCACGGCCGTCGCCCAGGGCTCTGCGTACACCGCGAGCAAGGGGCTTGCCCTGCGCACTCGCGAGATATCTCCTAATAAGAACGCAGGCACTATCGCATCACAATCCAGCAGCTATTTCTGGAAGAGCCCACCGGTCATGACAGGCTCTGATCAGATCTTCCTCAAGGCCTGGCAGAGGATAGCGGTCATAGGCACTGGGAATCTGGGGGATGGCTCTCCTCTTTTCGCAGGCATTGCGATCGAGCTTGAGGGCACGAGCGCAGGGAACACCTATCATCTCTTCTATTACATGAGGGGCAATGTTAGCGGCGGGAGTTCAACGCCGACCGAGATCGACCCTTACCATAAGTGGATCTCTCTTGGAAATGCAACTGAGGGCCTGTGGTATGACGCTAATGGCGAGACCATCGGCGCACCAAGGGACATCTACGCAGACGTTTCTTCTCAGTTCGGTTCTGCTGTGGCTGATAATTTCCAGGTCACACTGATCTCTGTCATTGCTTATGAGGAGACAAGCACCTTTCCTACTTCCAAGAAGTATGTGGATATTAGCGCGGATTTTGATGATGTGCAGCTTATTGTCCGGGACCAGATATATCTGAACAGTCTTGACACCCTTGACACGTCCTCAGGCACTGGGAGTTCTCTCCAGCTGCTTTTGCGCGCTCCTGGAGGTGTGACGAGCGAGACAGCCACTCCCTCTTCAGGAAGCACTTATTACTGGGTGGGTGAGCCATCCTCAAAGTTCCTGTTCCCTTTAATGAACACGTCTGACCGCGTGAATCTCTCTTGGGCTTATCATTTTGATTCCGGCTCTGATGAGTATCTTTCAAGGTCAAGTTTCTCTGGCCTCTCCGTGCGGGTCAGGTTCACCCTTTCGGGCAGCAAGTACCTCAATTATGTCTATCTCCTTAATGGCACTGTGCCTTCTGACACCGCTTCCGAGAAGTGGATCTCGCTTGGCGCGCCTTCTGTTTCATGGGCGATAGATAAGAGGGATCTTTCTGCGGATATCTTCTCAAAGTTCGGGCAATATCCAGATTCTATTGACGAGGCCGGCCCTTATCTGGTCACGTCTGTTCCCTCTTACAGCGACCCTCAGAACCCTAAGTTCTCTGCGCATTTTGATGATCTTTCTCTTTCAAAGGACCGGATCATACACTACCATTCTAACATAGAGTACTTCTTCTCTTCAGTCCCTCTGGATACATTGAATGTCACTTATGTCGGCAGGTATGATGTGTCTGGAGTGAACCAGTCGATCTTGCTCTACAATTACTCCTCTTTCTCCTATGTCCTGCTCGATAATTTCACTTCTGGGCCTGCTGATACCGACCAGACGCGTTCTTTTGATGCGGTCTCCTCTGATTTCCTTAATTCTGGAAGTGTAAAGCTTCTTGTGACCTCTATTGCTGCGGAACAGGCAATACATGGGGTGAACCAGGTGAATCTTTCAACTCCTGATGCTCTGGACCACTATACAGAGGTCTATTACAACTCTTCAAACATAGACATAAACCCCTATAGTGTCACTTCCATATACATCCCTGTAAGGTTCCGTTCAACCGAGAACGCATCCCTCTCTTTTGGCATATACAACTACACGAGCGGCACGTGGTCTGATTGTGTTTCCTCTGCTGTGTCTGCCGACGTATGGAACCTGTGGTATTGCAATGTTTCTACGCTTGATTTCCTCTCTTCCAATACCACAAGGGTCAGGCTGCTTTCAATCTCGTCTCAAAACAATACGGTGCAGAATGATTACCTGAGGTTCAATGTTTCTTCAACAAATACCTCTTACGCTCTGCAAATATTGCATGCCGCTGACCTTCCTGTGAATGTCTCGTCCTTGAACGTGACCCTTGCTTGGAGTTCTTCTGTGAACATCACCTACTATTACGACGCTTATAATTTCACAGGCTCTTCCTGGTTCAATTGTTTCTCTGGCCCGGTGTCTTCTCTTAGGACAAGCACCTGTGCCCTGCCGCCGGGTGAGTTCATAAATTCAACTGACAGTGTTTTGGTCCGCTTGAGGACTCCCCAGACTCTTGCCAATCATACCTCTTATGAGGATTATCTGCAGTTTAATGTCGCGTGGTGCTAATATGAGGGCTCAGATATCTATGGAGTTTTTGATGGTGTTCTCTTTATTGTTGGTTCTTTTTCTGATCCTTTTTTCTTTTGCAGGGGATGTGTCAAAGGATATGCGCTTGAAGAAAGAGCGTCTTTCCGCCTTGAACACTGTTGATTACCTTGCTCTTTCCATGAATCTTGTGTATCAGGCAGGGGATGGGGCCTTGTTGAACGTCTCTGTCAGACCCGGGGTTCTTGACGGCAATTACAACGTTTCGGTGATCGGGAGGAATGTCCTTATCTTTTGGGATGGCTTTCATTACTCCTCCCCTCTGCTCTCTGATTCTGTTAATTTCACTGCTTCGAATTCCACTGATTTTTCCATACGGAATATTGAGGGGGTTGTTGTCGTTGGGTAGGGCGCAAATATTCTCTTTGGACCTGACGATCGCTGTAGGGCTTTTCATTTTCATCTTGGTCACCTCTTACTGGTTCGAGCTTTCGATCCTGTCCCGCATTGATTCTTCGATGTTGCTCCAGCGCTTGACCTCTACCGCTTATATCGTATCTAATGCTCTTGTGCTGACCAGCGGCTCCTCTGGGATCGTGTCTTCTCCTAATGTCGTTTCCAGCGATCTTGCAGACTCGTTTTTCTCTTCAAATTACACTCTTGCAAAAGAGGATCTTGGGATCAACTACCCTCTCGAGTTCCACATCTCTCTTCTTGACGGCCGTAAGCAGCCTCTGATGGAGCTGGGTCCTTTGCTTTCGAATTCGACCAATTCCGTGGTCCTGGACAGGATCGTCGTCTATAACGATTCTGTTTCTCTCCTTCGCATCGAGGTGTGGCATGAGTAGGGCTTTTATTGTCTCTTTGGATGCTATCCTGGCTGTGTTCGTCACTTTGGCCTTTATCTTGGCGTCTGGTTTTTTCATTGAGCGCACGCAGTACGCGAGCTGGGAGGATGTGATCCTTCAGTCCGTTGCTTTTGATATTCTTTGCGTGGCTGATGAGCAGGGTATCCTGCAC